>SKVS01000103.1 GCA_007129335.1 Spirochaetaceae bacterium | reverse complement strand
TTATGCATCCCGTATTCTTTGGGACCCTCTCCGACAATGTCTTTTACAATCATATAGGGATTCAAGGATGCCCAGGGATCCTGGAAAATCATTTGAATAGATTTCCTTGCTTCCTTCAGGGCCTTTCCGTTCATGCTCAACAGATCGGTGGTAGCAGCGATTTCATTGGCTGCGTGTTTTAAGGTTTTTATTTTCTTCTTCAGATCCCGGGAAGAAAGCTTGTGCCCCTTGTCTTCAATATTAAGTCCATCCAGTTCGGTTTGAAGCTGAATCCGTTCCAGATCCAGCTTGTCGACCTGCTCAACAATGGGCTGCTGGGGACGAAGATAAATCCTTCCCTCATCAGGCTCATAGAGCCGGGCTACACAGCGGCCAATGGTTGTTTTTCCACAACCTGACTCCCCTACAATCCCCAGGGTTTCCCCCTTGGTAAGATCGAAGTTTACATCGTCCACGGCCTTGAGGATGAGGTTCTTGGTAGAAAAGGCCCCTGCTTTTACAGGGAAATATTTCTTCAGTCTTTGTACTTTCAGTAGTTGTTCTTTCACGGTTACTTATCTCCCTGAACTGGGTTTTCCAGGGCTTTGTTTTTTGCCCCACTCTTGGCTTTTGCCTTTTCCCTGCGTTCCACTTCCTTCAGCCAGGCTTTTCCCCCATGCTTGGCGAGTATCTCGATACTTTTTATGGTGGGATCCTGCCTGATAGTCGGACTGTAGAGAAAACAGCGAACTTTCCGGCCGTTTTCTACCTCGACAATTTCCGGCTCTGCTTCCCAGCATTGCTTCATGGCCTTGGGACATCGACTGGCAAACCTGCAACCCACAGGGAATCTTTTGGGATCGGGCAGGGTTCCTGGGATGGTGTACAGTCTCTTCCGTTTTCCCTCATCGTTTTTTGACGCTTCATTCATTACCGGAATGGAACCCAGCAGCCCCTGGGTATAGGGGTGCAGAGGTTTTTTAAACAGATCATGAACAGAAGAGTCTTCCACAATGACCCCCGCATACATAACAATGACCCGGGTAGTAAAGTTGGCAATAACTGCAAGGTCGTGGGTTATGAACATGGTAGCCATGTTCTTTTCTTCCTGAAGCTTCTTCATGAGCCGAAGGATCTGGGCTTGAATAGTAACATCCAATGCAGTGGTAGGTTCATCGGCAATGAGCAGCTTCGGCTGGCAGGCCATTGCTATAGCGATCATAACACGCTGGCGCAATCCACCGGAAAGCTGAAAGGGGTATTCCTTCAACCGTTCCTCTGGGTCGGAAATACCAACCATTTTCAACAGACGTGCTGCTTCCTTATCCGCATCCGAGGGACTGAGCTTCCGGTGAAGCATGAGAACTTCGGCAATCTGAAATCCTATGGTTAAAACAGGATTCAAGCTGGTCATTGGCTCCTGGAAAATCATGGAAACATCGTTTCCCCGAACCTTGCGCATTTCATCCTCTGAGAGCTTCAGAAGGTCTTTGCCATCGAACTTAATTTGCCCTTGAATAATTTTGCCCGGAGGATCGGGAACAAGCCTCATAATGGACATGGAGGTCTGACTTTTTCCGCAACCCGATTCACCAACTATTCCTACGGTCTCACCTTCATCTACCGAGAAGCTAATGCCATCTACCGCCCTTACAGCGTATCCCGGGAGGAAAAAGTAGGTCCGTAAATTTTCAATCTCTATTAGTTTACCCATCTGTATTCCTTTCTTAATGTTTGCTCTTGGGATCGAAGGCATCCCTGATTCCGTCACCGAAGAAGTTCCAGGCAAGAATAGCAAGGAAAATGAAGAATCCCGGAACCAAAACGAAGGGGAAATCATTCACAACCCGGAAATTTCTCCCAACCGCCAGCATCAATCCCCAGGAGGACTGGGGTTCGGTTATACCCAGCCCCAAAAGACTGAGGGCTGACTCACCCAGAATGTACCCTGGAATAAGGAGTGTGGTATTTATAATTGCGTAGGACAGGGTGCTCGGCAGAATATGGCGAACTATGATTTTCAGGTGTCCCAGGCCCATGGTCCGGGCGCTCAGGACAAAGTCCTCATTCTTAATAGACAAAACCTGCCCACGGATTACCCTGGCCACTCCGGTCCAGCCTATCATACTCAGAATGAGAATTATGATAATGTAGACCCGCCCGGAATCCAGGTCTACCGGAAGGGCGGACCTGAGGGCAAAGAGTAAATACAGGGAAGGAATAGAAATAAGCACCTCGCTGAACCGCATGAGGAGGTTATCGATAAACCCGCCAAAGTATCCGGCAATTCCCCCAATGAGAAGCCCGATGATCATGGTAATTGCGGCACCCACAAGACCTACAGTCAAGGAAACCCTTGCACCGTGAAGAAGACGGGAAGCAAGATCCCTTCCGGTTGAATCGGTCCCCAGGGGAAAGTATCCACCTGTTCGGGAACCAAAGAAATGAATATTGGTGGTAGCCCAACGCCACCCCATAAACTGATACCTCACACCCTGGTTAAAGAAGCTCAGGAAATTCTTGTTTCCCTTGGCAAGAACCATGCTTCGGGGATTTTCAACACCCGAAGAGCTGACCGAGGGGCTAAGCTCCAGCATAATACGAGCATCGGGGTTGGGATCGGCTTCCAACCGGGCAAGGGCTTCTTGAACTTTGAAAAAATCTTCCGAATCGGTAGCAAAGCGGTAGTGCCGGACAACCCCGTTCATTATGGTAGTTCTCCGAGCGCTATCGGTGGGTTCAATTGCCACTACCCGCATTTCGTTTACATTTACCCGATTTTCGAAACTAATGGCCCGCACGGTGTGCTCGGGAACCACATCGTAGGTTCTTAGAGCCACATTAGCAATGCGATATTCGTAAGCAAAGGGTCTAAACTCCCTGCCATTAGGACCGTTATAAAACAGATTAATAGTAGAAGGGGAATGGTAGGGTTTCCGATTATCCCCCCAGCGCATGGTGTAGGGAGAAAGAAAATCTGCGAACAAAGCACTGAGATAAAGAAGTAAGAGAATGGTAAGCCCAATTTTTCCCAAAGTATGTTTACGAAACCGCCGAACGTTATGGGTCCAAATTGAATCGGATTTCTCGGATATTCCTTCACGAACAGATAATGTATCTTGATTACTCATATGCACATAACTCCTTAAGAAATCCTGACCCGGGGGTCAACTACAGCAAGCAAAATATCAGCAATCAGGTTACCAATAACCAGTAGAATTGAACCATAAATCAATGACCCTATGACAAGGTAGAGGTCCTGGGAGGTAATTGCCGAAAGAATGAGGCTTCCTAAACCGGGCCAGGAAAGAACTACCTCGGTCAGGGCTGCACCGCTCATGATCGATGCAATCTGGAACCCGAGAATAGTAATCATGGGGTTAATCGCGTTACGCAGGGCGTGCTTGTAAATAACAACCCGGTCGCTCAGACCCTTTGCTTTGGCGGTAACAATGTACTGCTGGTTGAGTATGTCGAGCATGTTTGCCCGCATAATTCTGGTCAGGGATGCCATTCCGGAGGTTCCAATGACAAATACCGGGAGAACCATATGACGGGCAATATCGAAAAACTGCCCTATGGCTGAAAGGTTTTCATGGTTCAGGCTCCGCATACCCGAAATAGGCCATGCACCAGGAGCCAGGCGGGTAAGTGCAAACTGGAGAAGAAAGGCAAGAAAAAAGTTGGGTATAGCTAAACCAATAAAAGCGAATACCGAAATGGTTTGGTCCTGCCACTTATACTGCTTCGTGGATGCAAGGATCCCCATAGGAATGCTTAATCCCCAGGAAAACGCCAGGGCGGTAACGCTGAGCATAATGGTATTCCAGGCCCGCATGCTCACCAGGGTAAATACCGGAACCCGCCATTGAATAGAAAACCCGAAGTTCCCCTGAACAGCCCGAACCACATACAGCACAAACTGAACGTACCAAGGTTGGTCTAAACCGAACTGGCGACGGAAATTTTCAATATCCGAGGGCCTTATGTTAGGATTCAACTGCATCTGGGTAAAGATGTCCCCGGGAGCCAGCTGAATGAGCAAAAAGCCAATAGCTATTACCGATAGAAGAATCGGTATCATGTGGAGCAACCGTTTGAGAATAAACCGCAGGAGGGTTGGGCTTATCCAAACGAGTCGCAACAACCAAAAAATGGCCTGGGAAAGTACAACTGCGGTAGGCAAGGCCCAACCATTAACCGTAACCATGAGTACAATGAATACCAGGTCAAGGGCAAAGGTTGCCTTCCAGTTTATTCCCTGAATACGCTGAAGTAATGTCATACGTCGTCCTTAGGATTGGTGTGTCTTGTGTGGAATTTTTTCCCGGCTCCTCCAAGGGTAACCATAAAGAAGCCGGAAAAAAACCGCCGTGCTGACAGGGCAGAGCGGCGGAGAAAAAGGAACCCGCATGAAGCGGGCTCCTAAAAAAGACCTTACTTTTCGTAGATCCGGGTAATAATACCTTTCCAGTCAAATCCAGCGATTGGTTGTGGGTAAATGTTCCCAAACCGTTCAGCATATGCAGTCATGACAAGGGGAGTAAAGGTGTACGCCCAGGGAAGTTCTTCGATCCAGATTTCCTGAATGGTCTGGAAACCCCGTTTCCGCTGATCTTCGTTGGTGGTCTGGTTTGCAACAATCCAGGCCTCATCAACACGTCGCTGCCAGTCCTGGCGGGGAGATTCCTGCCGAGGTTCAACCATGTGGAGGTTACCCCGGGAAGGATACACGTTTGCACCGCTGATAGGGTCTACAGAACCGGTAAGACCGATGAGAATCAGGTCCCAGGGCTCGGGAGTAAGCAGCTTGCCAACAAGTACGTTGAAGTCGATGGGTCGGGGAGTAATGCGAAGACCAATGTTTTCCGCTTCCTGAGCAAAAATGGTAATGATTCCTTCCCGTGTCCGGTTTCCAGCGTTGGTTTCGATAACCAGAGAAATAGGATTACCCTTGTCGTCCTGGCGGAAACCGTCACCATTTTGGTCTACGAAGCCAATGGAGTCCAGAATTTCTGCGGCCCGTACAGGATCGTATTTAGGAGCTGCTTCATCCGCACCTTCCCAGTAGTAGGGACTGAACCGGGGTACAAAACTGTACTGAGGATAACCGAAACCGAACTCAAGGTTGTTAATGAGGGTTTCCCGGTCAATCAGGTGAGCCAAAGCGGTTCTGAACTGACGATTCATGAGCCAGTCGATCTTGGGAGATTCCATGGTCTCAGGATTCTGATTCATAGTAATGAAGTTTGTATTGGTTGATTCACCAACTTCATAGATTTTGAAACCAAGGGCTTCCTGCTGGTTAACTAAAGAAGCGTAATCCGCACCCCGAACGCCGAGCATGTCGGTTTGACGAGCAAGGAAGTTCTGAAGCAGGGTGTCCTGGTCGGGGGTAAATACCATTACCAGTTCGTCCAGGTAGGGCAGTTGGGTTCCTGCAGCATCCCTCATGAAGTAGTTGGGATTCCGTCGGAGGGTAATTCGTTCGCCGGGGCTATAGCTGGCAATTACGAATGGACCGGAGCTCACAACCTGGGTTACATCGGTATCGATTCCCCAAAGGGTATTGACACCTTCAGCACCCTGACTGTCGAGAAGGGGTCCGAGGATGTGCATAGGGAAGGGTCTGCCCAAAAGGTTGGGAAGAGCAGCGTATACTTCCGCTACGGTTACACTGAAGGTTCTGTCATCAATGTAGGTAAAGGTTGCGTACTCACCGCCAATGAAGTATGCATCCCGCATATTGGTTTGCACATCTTCGTTGAAGATGACTTTGTTCATACCATCGACCCAGTCCCGGGAAGTAATTGCGGTACCGTCGGACCACTTCAGGTCGGGCAGGAGCCGAACCGTAATGGTTTTTTCATCTGCTGAAATTTCGTAACTTTCAGCCATGTGGGGCTGGTATTCCAGGGTGAACTGGTTCCGGGTTACCAGACCGCTTCCGAGCAGGTCGGTTATATCGGTGGTGCTGGTTTCAGCAGCAAGAATAAAGTTAAAGGTTCTTGGTCCTTCACCAAGTTGTCCCATAACCATTCTTCCGCCTCGTTTACCAATTTCCCAGTCGCCAACGCCGTGGTCAACAACGGTCAGACCCGGAGCAACGGGTTCCCGAACCTGTCGAACCTCTTCGGGCTGAGCAGTAGTTGCTGTTGGTTGGGCCTGGCCGCAACCGAAGAATAAAAGTGCTACCGATGCGGTTAGTACAACCATCAGTAGCGAAAGAGTGGACCTCTTCATCATCGCCTCCTTGTTAGGATGAAAGAATATTACTGTACTTTAGCCCGATCATAAAAAACGTGCAATGGCTTTTCCACCACATATGAACAAAAAAGTATGAAAAATATTTTCAGGCTACATAAATGTCGGAAACAAAAAAGCGACAAGGATTTCCCTTGCCGCGGATAGGAAATGAGATAATCGGAATATTCTTAGCCCCGGTCTGGATTACCGGACGACGGCCAAAAGCTCCACCTCGAAGAATAAAAATGCTCCTGGGGGAATTACTCCTCCAGCCCCTCGTTCACCGTAGGCCAGTTCGGGAGGAAGAACGAAAGCTCGTTTTTCTCCGACCTGCATTTGGGGAATCATAATGTCCCAGCCCCGAATGAGCTGACCGACACCAATAGGAAATTCAGCCGGACCCCGCTGTTCACTGGAATCGAATACCCGTCCATCCAAAAGAGCGCCGGTATAATGAACCCGAACTGTCTGTCCGGGCGTAGGCGTACCCCCATCCCCCTGAACGAGGATCTGATAGCGAATATTATTTTCGTCGACAATGCCTTCGGGAAGAATTTCCGCAATTCGTGCCTGCTCGGCCCTGGCCATTTCCTGTCGGTACGCTTCCTGCCGGGAAGCCGCCTGCTGCATTTGCTCATCGAACAAATCCTGGGTTACCACAAAGCCCTGGGCTGCATCGCCCTTACGCAGAATTGTAAGATTTTTAATTGAATCGCCCTGGACAATCGCATTCACCACATCCTGTCCCTGAACAACCCGGCCAAATACCGTGTGCTTATCATCGAGCCAGGGTGTTTCCACATGGGTTATGAAAAACTGGCTTCCATTTGTATTTGGCCCTGAATTAGCCATGGAAAGGATTCCCGGGCCCGAGTGGCGCAATGATGCATCGAATTCATCGGGAAACCGATACCCCGGCCCTCCGGTTCCATTCCCCTGAGGATCCCCCCCCTGGATCATGAAATCGTCAATAACCCGGTGAAAGGTCAAACCGTCGTAAAAGGGTTGACCCGATCGTACATTGGTATTCAATGCCCCCTCAGCCAGTCCAACAAAATTCATTACGGTCAAAGGGGTCTTTTCAAATTCCAGTTCCAGAATTATTGTACCCTTTGTTGTTTCCATTTGGGCATACAAGCCGTCGGATAATTGGGACATCGCATTTCCTCCTGCATTTTGCGCACAGCTCGTAAACGGTGTTATCATGAGAATGAGGACCATTCCCGCGAACACCCCAAACCTGGATCTATGCATTACGAACTCCTTGTGTCTGTAGATTGTCATCTACCCTACCATAAAAGGAAAAACTTTGCACCCTTTGTCCTGGGTTTGCAGGGCAAACGCATATGGCAAAGTGATTCGGGAAAATGACCCATTTAATGCTCAGTTGTAGGTGTTTATCCAACCTCATTGCGCTATGTTGCCAGGCTTGATTGCCATATGCGTTTGCCCTGCCTGGGTTTGTCCTGTTGGATAGCCAGGTCAATCAGATTCGGAAACTCCCCGGGGATTACATAATTGCATGATCTGGGTAAGACGAACGGGTTTTTGGAGAAAACTATGAATCCTGTGACTAATATCCTGGGTAAGTATATCAGCTCCATGGCCGGTAATGAGAATGATGTTTTCTATCCGGGTGCCGGACCAGGGCGAACTTCCCGCAATTTTCCGGTCTAATTCCCGAATAACATCTACCCCGTTCATATCGGCCATCTGGTAATCCAGAAAAACCAAATCATACCGGTCCAGGGTCATGGATTCCAAAGCGCTCCCACCACTGGCAAGGGGATGAACGAAGCACCCAGCCTTTTCCAGCATGCGCTGAAGAATCTGCCTGTTTACCCCGTTATCATCTACAACCAGCACCTTCAGGCAAACTGGTTCAGGCTTGATTCCGGGAAAAAGACTTGGCTGCACCATTCCGCCGACCCTTTCCCCCAGCGAACCGGGAACTTCGAAAGGGAGAGTAACCCGAAAGGTCGTACCCTTACCCAGGGTACTTTGAACATGAATGGTACCGTCCAGGGCACGTACAATATCCCGGGTAATGGACAGGCCCAACCCCGATCCCCCAAGGCCCTGCACTGAATGAAGCTGAACATATTCATCAAAAATCCGGGAGATCTGATCTTGCGGGATTCCGATTCCCGTATCGGTTACCCGAAAACTAAGGGAAAACCTATGATCCTGCCTTGCCTCCATTCCCACATCCAGGGTAATGGTACCTTCTTTGGTGAACTTAGCAGCATTACCGAGAATATTGAAGAGAATCTGCATGAGCCTGGTCTGATCTCCCTGCACTATGTCAGGAACCTGGGGATCGGTCATAATATCCAACCGAACAGGCTTCTCTCCGAGGGTATGCCGAATGGTAAGACCCAAAATGTTCAGGGTATCACCCAGGGAAAATTGCCGCTTTTCGGCAACAAAAAAACCCGAATCGATTTTTGACTTGTCAAGAATATCGTTAATGATACTCAGAAGAAGCTCCGCATTACTCCGTATACCCAGGGTGTACTCAAAAAGATCCGGAGGAAGTGCCGAATCCTGCAAGAGGTTTGTCATTCCCATAATTCCATTCAGGGGAGTTCGAAGCTCATGACTCACCCGGGCGTAAAGGGAACGGGTAATATCCTGGCGGTTTTGCAGCCAGTCCCGCTGACGCCGGAGCATTCCGTGGTAACCCTGGATTTTTCTGTACCTAACCTGCCCGACCTTGGTTAAATACACGATCAAGCCCCCATGAATGGCCATTACCCCCGCTAAGATGATGTAAAACACCAACCAAACTATACCCACAGGCAACCATCCCCGGGCAAGGGATGCCCAGAGAATCAGAATAAAACCAACCATCTCGGTCAGAAGGCTGGCAAGGGTGTAACCCGAATTCAAGGGAAACAGGGTGGTGAGCAAATAGGGAAATGATACCAAATACAGGAAAACAAACCTCAGGGCATTCGGCGGACCAAGAAGGCCAAGGAAAATCCATCCTGCGTAATCCAGCGATGAAAAAAATAAAAGGGATTCCTGAACCTTTCGGAAGAAAGGTCTTGGCCGGTACGAGAGAACTATGCGAAATGGCAACAAGACGGTTAAACCAAGGAGAAAAACACGGTAAAGCCCGTAGGCTTCTTTTATATCCGCCGAAAAGGTGTACCAAAGCACCCACTCGAGGATGAGGGTAGCAAGAAAGAAAAATAACCGGACCAGGGTCATCCGGGAGTTCACCCGGTGAAAATCCCTGTGATACAGGACTGTTTTATACGATGCAAAAGATTTAATGCGGGAGACAATGCCCATGTGCCAGAGTTTATCCCAGCTCAAAAGAGCAATCAAGTACACCCGAAGGGCTAAAGCAGGGCGAATATTGAAAGTGGAAAATCCGTAAGCCCAGGAGAACTAGGTCGCTTATGACTATAGATTCAAACCTATAACTCGACAATTGTCGAGTTACAGGTTTGAATCTATAGTCTCTCAGCAACTTTCATTGCCCTGCTTTAGCCCTGAGTACACCCCAGGGCTGAGGCATATCAAACCGGAGCAGCACATTAAGCCGGCGGAGTAGGTAGGGGGCACCCACCCCCTGACTCAGCGCCGAATTACCCTGAGACCGATAATACCCTCGATAGATCGGACCTTATCCAGAGCTACCTCGCTTATATCCCCATCCAGGTCGATAATATTGTAGGCCAGATCGCCCCGATGCCTGTTTAACAGATCGGCAATATTAATGTTTTCCTGGGCAAGAACCGTTGTTATTTGTCCTACCATGTTTGGAATGTTCCTATTGGAAATGGTCAACCGAAGACCGGTGGTAAAATCCATTTCACAATCGGGAAAATTGACCGAGTTTTTTATGTTTCCCAGATCCAGATAATTTCGAAGCTGATTAGCTGCCATTATTGCACAGTTTTCCTCGGCCTCGGGTGTACTGGCACCCAAATGGGGAATAGGAATGACCCCATCGACTCCCAGAAGTTCGTCTGTAGGGAAGTCTATAACATAGGCTGAAACCCTGCCCCCTTGTAATGCTGCCAGAATTGCTGGAGTATCCACCAACTCTCCCCGGGCAAAATTGAGAATCCTGACCCCAGGGCGCATCTTTGCCAGGAGGGAAGCATTTACCATTTCTGTGGTACTGTCCAACAGGGGTACGTGGAGGCTAATGAAATCCGCATCCCCAATACACCCTTCAAGACTGCCTGCCCGCTGTACCGCCCTGCTCAACCCCCACGCGCTTTCGACGCTGATGTACGGATCGTAACCCAGCACTTCCATCCCAAGGGCCACCGCAGCATTGGCAACCATGACTCCAATTGCTCCCAGTCCTACCACCGCAAGCTTTTTTCCCAGAATTTCCGGACCAGCAAAATTCGATTTACCCGATTCTACCAGCTTTGGAACCTCAGAACCCTTTCCTTTCAATCCCTGGCTCCAGGCAATGGATTCGGTGATTTTCCGGCTTGAAATGAACATTCCCGTAAGAACAAGTTCCTTCACCGAATTCGCATTGGCTCCAGGGGTATTGAAAACCACAATCCCCTTTTGACTGCATGCATCAATAGGAATATTGTTCGTTCCTGCTCCGGCCCGGGCAACAGCCTTGAGTCCGGGAGGCAAATCCATTCCGTGCATCTTGAACGAGCGAAGAATAATGCCGTCAGGATTTTCCTCATCCTTTGAGATAGTAAAGCGATCCCTGGGCAGCAGAGACAATCCCTGACTGCTGATTTCATTCAAGGTTTTTATGGTGAACATTGAGAAACTCCTTAGTGTTGATCATTCGTTGACAAAAGGCTCAGTCCCAGCTCTTTCAGCTGTTGCTCATCCACAGGACTGGGACTGTCGTCCATAGGACTGACTCCCACCGAGTTCTTGGGAAATGCCATAACCTCCCGAATGGTGGATTCTCCGGTCATGACCATGAGCAATCGATCAAGCCCAGGGGCAATACCCCCATGAGGGGGAGGTCCGTAGCGAAAGGCATCCAGCAGGAAACCAAAACGCTTTTGCGCTTCTTCCTCGGGGAATCCTACAATTGAGAAAATTCTTTTTTGTATTGCCGGGTCGTGAATACGAATAGAACCCGAGGCCATTTCGTAGCCGTTACACACCAGATCGTAGAGGTTCCCCTTCACTAGTCCGGGGTTCTGTTCCATGGTGTCCAGAAACCTGGCCTGAGGCATGGTAAACATATGGTGGGCCGCATCCCATTTTTCCTCATCTTCATTCCACTCGAACAGCGGGAAGTCAATGATCCAGGCGAACTTGAAGGTTCCTGGCTTTGCAAGGTTCAGGTCTTTACCGAGCCTGCTCCGTACCGACCCCAGGGCAGTGTTGGCAATTGCCCGGGTATCGGCAACAAAGAGTACCAGGTCACCGGTTTTTGCACCCAGGCGGGAAAGAATTTCCTGGCTATTCCCAGAGAAAAACTTGCCAATCCCCCCATCCAGAGCCGATCCGTCGATCCCCGTCCCCGGTTCTACCACCTTGAGCCAGGCAAGTCCTTTGGCCTTATAAATCTTGGCGGTGTCCTCCAGGTCGCTTATCTGCTTCCGGGAATAATCGGCGCACCCCGGAACAACCAAGGCCCGAATTGCCCCACCATCGGCAATAGCCTGCTTGAACACCTGGAAATCCGACATGTCGGCCATAAATGCGCCGTTCTGAAGTTCCAAATCGTACCGGAGGTCCGGCTTATCCGAACCAAACCGGTCCATGGCCTCGTCATAGGAAAGTCGCAGGAAGACCGAATCCAAATCTACTCCGAGGGTTGTCCGAAATATGTGACCGAACAAACCTTCTATGAGGGCAAAAACATCTTCCTGATCTACAAAACTCATTTCTATATCGATTTGGGTATGCTCGGGTTGCCTGTCTCCCCGGGCATCCTCATCCCGGAAACAATGGGCCAACTGAAAATACTTGTCAAAGCCGGAAACCATGAGAATCTGCTTGAACAGCTGGGGACTCTGGGGGAGGGCATAGAAATTTCCCGGATGAATCCGGCTCGGTACCAAAAAGTCCCGGGCTCCCTCGGGGGTTGAACGAATCATGGTGGGAGTTTCAATTTCCAGGAATCCTCCCTTGGTCAAATACTCCCGGATTCGGAACATAACCTGGCTGCGCAGGGCAATTTTTTTCTGCATGCCATCGGTACGCAGATCGAGATACCGGTACTTCAACCGAAGGTCCTCATTGGTAGCAGCCTTCTCCTCTATCATGAAAGGGAGGGTTTCACAGGTTGAAAGAATTTCTATGCGTTCCGCCTGAACCTCAATAGCCCCCGTGGGCATATCAGGATTGACCATTGCATCCGGCCGGAGATGAACCGTTCCATACACCGCTACACAATATTCAAATTTCAACGATTCAGCGGTGGTTCGTAAATGAGAATCGGCGTTTTCACCCACGAGTACCTGGGTTATGCCATAACGATCGCGGATATTGAGAAACAGGACTCCGCCATGATCCCGGTGCCGGTGGACCCACCCATTCAGTACGACCTTCTGGCCTGCATTTTCAGCGGTCAGGCTTCCACACGTGACGGTTCTTTTATGTTGTTCCATGGGGGGGAGAATATCACTTGGAGGAAAGGAGCATCAAGGGACTGACCTTGGATCTTATTCAATTGATCGAGGGATTCACAGATTATTTCCGGCAGCGGGTGCAGCCAATAACATGGAGATGGGGTTTTTTATTATCCTGTTCGAATAAGCGGGCCACAACATGATCTTTCGAACCTAGCTCCTGGGAACAGACAGGACAAATTCTCCGGGGACGGGAATGTACCGGATGACCCGGCCCGGGAATAACATTGGGTTCGGGTTCAGGATCGGCAAGCCGATCCCGGGGGTCGCAGTACTGGCAACCGTACATGTGTACCAAACTGTCGGTAATTCCCATGGCCTGTTTCTTACCCGGATTTTCCACAGTAAAAACCTTGGTCCGAACCTTCTCCCCTTTCTCAAGCATAGAGCCGCAAAGAGGACAGGGCTTGACCACCCCGAACTGCCGGCGGCTCCGGTCAGCCATTTTATCCGCCAGGAAGTAAAAATCATTCTTCCCCAGGGCGAAAATCGCAGAAACAAGAAAGATAATGAGAATAGCCAGCCCAAGTATTACACCTATTTCCATAATCTATGTCCATCCTCCAACTATCCAGCTATTCAGGGCAAACGCATATGACAATGAAAGTTACTGAGAGACTATAGATTCAAACCAATAACTCGACAATTGTCGAGTTATTGGTTTGAATCTATAGTCATGAGCGCCCTACCACTGGTGAAGAAAATACCCTACAATACCCCTATGGCACAACTGTTTATTGTCGCAACCCCTCTAGGTAACCTGGGGGACATAACCCTCAGAGCAATCGAAACTCTGAAGCAGGTGGATCTTATAGCTGCTGAGGATACCCGGCACAGTCTGAAGCTCCTGAATCACCTGGAAATACGAAAACCTCTCATGAGCTGCCGGGGTCATAATGAACTCCAGGCAGCAACCCGGATTATGAGCGAGCTGGAAGCCGGAAAGAATGTTGCCTTTATTAGCGATGCCGGTACTCCGGGAATAAGCGATCCTGGTGCTCGACTGGTCCATGCGGTGCGCCAGGCGGGTTACACCATTACCCCCATTCCCGGCCCAAGCGCACTGACCGCATTAGCAAGCGTATCGGGCTATTCGGGCAGAAGGCTGATTTTCGACGGTTTTCTGTCCCCAAAATCCGGAAGACGGAAGAAACAACTCAAGGAACTTTTGGATTCGGGCGACAATTGTATTATCTACGAATCGCCATTCCGACTGGTCAAGCTCCTTCAAGATCTGGCCGAACTGGATAGTCAACGGAGAGTCCTGGTCGGCCGGGAATTGACCAAAAGTCATGAAGAACTGGTGGAAGGCACTGCCCAGGAGGTATTGCAAGATTTTTCCGGACGTGGCACCATTAAGGGTGAATGCGCCTTGATACTGTCGGGCAATAGTACCACCGACCCGGATGATTTGGATGATAATTCGGGATAAACGATCCTTTGCAGGAAAAGGGCTTAACTTTTTGGGTTAAATGTCCGATACTGTAAGGGAAAGGAAGGAATTACGGTTATGAGTATCGAAAGACTCGGTCCCTTAGACCCCGTATCTGCGTACAACAAGAATAACAAAACCCATCGGGCCCAAAAACCCGCTGAAGGGGATTCTGTTCTGGTAAGCGAAGAAGCCCGGGCAAAAGC
>SKVS01000279.1 GCA_007129335.1 Spirochaetaceae bacterium | reverse complement strand
TGGTTTTTCCAGCACCGTTTTCTCCGAGCAATGCGTGGACCTCAGCCTTTCTGACATCCAAGGAAATTGAGTCGTTTGCCTTGAAGTCACCAAACATCTTGGTGATGTTATTCATTTCTACCGCAAGTTCCATTTCTACCTCCGGGAAAGTAAGAGTAATTAAGCCCTGAGAGATTCTTAAAAACCCCCCCCGGCTCAAAAAAACCCGGTTGAATGTTCAACCGGGTCAAATTTTATCCTTTAACGGGATGCGAGAAAAGCAGTAAAGGTTGCCTGGTCGAAGGGTACACTCAGTTCGCCAGAAATAATTCTTTGTTCCAGGTTTGCAACTTCGGTAAGGATTGCAGCAGGCACGTGCTTGCTGGAAGTGGGAGCAATACCTACCCCGCCTTCTGCCAGACCGTATTCAACGGTTGTTCCGCCAGGGAATGCCCCGTCAACCAGCGCTCTGGCAACATTGAACATTGCATTGTCAACCCGCTTCATTGCAGAGGTAAGTACATTATCTGGAGCCAGATCGTTTTGATCCCGGTCTACCCCGATGGCCCATCGGCCTTGTTCCCGGGCTGCTTCAATGACTCCGTCACCTACACCGCCGGAAGCATGGAATACAATATCCGCACCGTTTTGGTACATTTGATTTGCAATGGCCTTACCCCTGGCTGCGTCGGTAAAAGACTCAGCATATTGAACAAGCACTTCTGCATCAGGATTTGCAAGAGCAACACCTGCACGGAAGCCGAACTCAAACTTCTCGATAAGAGCAAATTTAATTCCACCAACAAATCCAACAATGTTTGACTGGGTCATTTTTCCCGCAATATAACCAACAAGGAAAGAAGGTTCTTGTTCGCGGAAGACTACCCCAATAAGGTTCGCTGGGGTATTTTCGTAAGCCATATCGATAATTGCAAATTTCTGGTTCGGATTTGCAAGGGCTTCTTCCAGTATAACATCTCCCATAAGGAAGCCAATGCCCCAAATGAGATCGTTGTTTGCATCCATGAGAGTTTCAAGGTTTCTGGGATAATCGGCAGACTGGTTCGATTCCAGGTAGGATGCCCGAATTCCCAGCTCTGCTTGAGCCCTTTGAAGTCCTTCCCATGCTGATTGGTTAAAACTCTGGTCGTTTACCCCACCAACGTCGGTAACCATTGCAACTGAAATTCTTGTATCTGCCTGGCGTGCTTGACCTCCTCCTGCAAATACACCAAAGCCTGTGCTAACCATGAGCAGCAGGCAAAGAGCCAATACTGTGAACCTTTTCATAATTCCTCCTCTTTAGAATTGTTGGTTCTCTCTTTGAATTATAGTGATTATAACAGACTCGACGAGTCTTTGGTGAACTTTTCTATGATTTTCCTCTTTCTTCATCAGATGTTCTCAGTGACAGATGTTCTCAGGAACAGATGATCTTTGGAATAACCTACCTGCTTTCTCATAGCTTTTCGGCTTGGCCTTCCAGGCGAACAGACCGTCCATTATCTGTAAGGATACGTGTCAGGTACTCCGTATCGAGATTGAGTTCCCGGGTAATGCTTATGAACTGGTGCTCCCCGATGAGATTTTGTTCGAGAAACAAATACATTAATGCTTTTTCAGCAATACAGGGTACCTTGAGGGAATTCAAGTTCATGAGAGATGATTCGGACTGTCTGTGACCATATTTTTCTTCGAAATGCCCCGCTAATGCGGATGACTGAATATCGGTGTTTAACAGGCGCAATTCTCCAATAAGGGGTTCCAGATTACCCCTTGCAGCTTCCAGACCCAGGGGTTTGAGTATGAGATAGGTATATTCTTTACCTGGAAGATAGTGATGCTTTTCACATCGGGTTGCGTAATTAGGTTGTCGGGGATCGTTCTTCAATTGGTCACCACCAACCACAATGAGGGGATCGAAAAACAAGGCTGGACACTCCTGCCCTTCAACCAAATAAAAACGGTAGGTGTAAAAACTGTCCTCCATACAATCCCGGTGCTCACAATATGCGGTCAGGGGAAAAACATCGGTAGCTGTTTCCAAAAGGAGGCGGGCTGTAGGATTAAAAATATCCTTGCGGAAATTGAGAATGAGGGTAGGAAAAATAAAAACCCTGCCGTTCCGTTCCGATTCTCTTGAGATGACATAGGCGATTCGCTCATCGTAGAATGAAGCCTCATCGACTATGAAGGTTCCACAATCCGGATTATCTTCCAGGATTCTTTCAAGTTCAAAACTATCCCTGATCCGGGCTATCCGTTTACCCAGGCTTTCATACCCGCCCCGATAAGCAAGGGCATCATCGGGGTATTCAGTAAACCGTTCGGCATCGAGAATCGAGCGAATGAAAAAAACATTTCTCCGGTCTGCATGGGCGGTACGGGTATTTCGAGCAAAGGTGCTGCTTTTATGCAATGCTACCTTTGCATCCCTCCAGACTCTCGCGCTGTACTCGGTCTTTCCACTGCCCATGGGACCAATTACCAGAATTCTCCTGGAAGGTCTGGTAAAATCAAAATGGCCGAAAGCGTGGTGAATGGTCAAATTGGGCAGCCCAAGGCTTTTAAAAAGCTCTGCTGCATCGGAATTATGGCTGTCGGTTAACATACACTTCCTAAAGAGTTATTTTTTGGTCAAACTATTCCTTCGACATTATTCGAAGTGGTGTATTCTACCAGATTATTCCCAATTATTCCCGGATTTTCCAGAATATTTTTCCCAGGCATACAGCCTTAGCTGGATGTGTTGGGGAAAAGCTTAGAGCATGCCCCGTTTCCAGGCTGGTTTCAGTTCGGGAAAGAATTCCGTTGTAGCGGGATACGCTGTTTCCCCAATGAGTTTCGGTAATGTAATTGAGAGCAATCCTCGAAAAGGTATAGGATTCAAAGTGTTCCCGGGGCAAGGAATCGAGTATCCACGAGAGATAACTACAATTATTCACATGGTCATTTACATCGATATCATTGTAACCAGGAACCACAATTCCCCTGTTTTCCCATTCCAGATCTGAGTTTTGAAACGAAATCTTCAAGGCAGCACGGTTGTACAAGGGCTTACAATCCGGGTGAACCAAGGAATCAATCATACCCTGGGGTTTTATAATTTTGCGGGATGTATTGTGTACCATAACCCAGCTGGAAGTCCCCCGACAGAACTCCCGCGGGCCATCAGAGGTCTGAACCTCGAGATAAAACTCCCTCAGAGCATACAGGGTTTCAATACCGGTCGGTTGGGTATGGATAATGACATGCTCACCCCATTGAGGAAGACTACCGGTAATTTCAAACTCCAAGCGGACCAACACCCAACTCAGATCCCGAAAGGCATGGTTATCATACCCGACCCCTAGAGCCATAGCGTGTTTCCAGGCTATTTCCTGAATAAGGCGATTTATGGTACTTGCCCGAATGGAATGATTGAAGTCTACATCCCCGCTTTCAATAAGTACTGTCTCAGACCAGGGAAAGATGGATTTCATTATTCATTCCTTTGGGCAATAATTGCCTGAACAACAGAATCAGCATCGGGTAGAGAAAAGTCAAAGTCTCCGAACCTCTGTTCCAGAGTAAAACCATTCACTTTCAGGAGATACTCAATATCCTGAGGATAGAACATCCTCAGGGATAGGGTTCTCACATGAGGCTCATCCGATCCTTCCCGGAAAAAATACCAGGTTATGGCGTTCACCTGAGTCCATTTGTTGTAGTTCATTGATTCGAATACATCTATTATTTTTCCCGAAAACGAATCTCGAAAGGTTCCTACAGGAAAAAGGGCTTCAGGATCACGAACAAGGAAATGGGGCAAGGGTACAAATACGGAAAAAACAAACCTTCCCCCCGGTTCAAGCATGGAATGGATATTCTGTAGACATCGATCAAGATCCTCATTAGTTACCAGATGACTCAGAGAGTTATAGGGAAAGAGTACCAGGGGAACCTTCGTTTCTGGTTGGTAGGTACGAACGTCCCCAAGAACAAACTCCAGTGATCCATGATCTGCAGGTGTCATATCTGCGGCTTTTTTTCTGGCAAGATTGAGCATGTCATTGCTTAGGTCAATTCCCTGAACCGGATACCCAAGATCCGCCAGAGAAAGGCTGACCCGGCCAGTTCCTGCACCAAGTTCGATAATTGGTAAAGGAGGCTTACTGTAACGCTGGGCAATTTCAGCCCAAAACTCAAGGTCTTCGGTTACGTCAGCGTTCTGATCATCGTAGAGCTGGGCATCATCGTAAAGAGCCAGGATTTCATCTTCCAATTTCATACCTCTTTTTATCGATCTTCCTTAGCTTTTTCAAGGTTTTATGGTATTCTTGCACTATGAATAATCAATTGGAACAAGAAAAAAACACCGTGCTCGACCAACTTTCTTTGGCATACAGCTCGGACAAACTCAGTATTGATGAATATGAAGCTATGGTTACCAGGGTTACCCAGGCGACGGACCTGCAGACTCTTGGGCAACTGACCAACGCTTTTCCCTTGACCACTACTGTTGCCCAACCAATGCGGTCCCAGGGACATTCTCTGCAAACCTATCCTGCCCAGAAGACCTCCATCGCCATACTCTCGGGAACGGAAATGAAAGGGAATTTCCTGGCTGCCAGGAATCATCAGGCCATAGCAGTACTCGGAGGAGTAGATATTGACTTGAGGGAAGCAGAAATACCACCGGAAGGAATGACTATCCAGGCTCTGGCCTTGCTTGGGGGTGTAGACATTATTGCACCGCCGGGGGTAAATGTGGTGACTTCGGGAATGGGAATCCTGGGCGGATTCTCTTCCCGGGATAATAAATCCCACGACCCAAATGCTCCCACCGTTCGGGTGCAGGGCATTGCCATTCTGGGCGGTGTAGAAATCCGGGTCAAGGATTAGCTACTTATCCCAGCGGTATGGAAAGCTTTTTCTCCCAGGTTTTTAGATCCGCTATGGTTGACTCGGACAAAACACAGACTTCGTCTAGACATTTTTCCGACCAGGGACTTCTCCTGGATCCGGGGTGCCGAATATCCGGAGTAATTTGCCTGAACCCATCCATCATTTCGGTGAACCTTTCGGAAAAAACAGCTTGCCCACCGAAGGGTTGTAGATTCAAGGCGATAATAGTTTGACTATGGCCCCCAATACCCCCACCTTCGGGAATAGACAGTCCCATTGCACCCCCGTTTATTCCACCGGTAAGCATTTCCACCATAAGGGCTAAGCCAAAACCCTTATGGTGAGCAATCGGAGCAAGGCTGCCTCCTGCAAGAATTTCCCCAGGATCTCCGGTCTTGTTCCCGTTCTTATCGTATCCCACATGATCTTCCAGAAAATGCCCCAGTTGTTTTTGTTTGTTCAGAGTACCCAGACTTGCGTAGGCCATACACATATCCAGCACAAAATCGGTTGGCCCCACGGGTGCCCCTACGGCAATAGGATTATTCCCAATAACCGCAGATCCACCGGACGGGCCAGCCATGGTCTTGTCAGTGGAAGACAGAATAATCCCAACCATTCCCCTTTCAGCAGCAATTTCCCCATAGGGTCCACCTGCCAGAAAATGATTCGAGTTTCTTATGGTTGCCATACCTATGCCGAATGTAGCGGCCAAATTCAATGCCCGTTCCAATGCCCTGGTACAACCCAATTCCCCAAGACAGTTCTCCCCGTCGAGTACACAAAGAGCCTGATTTTCCATGATTACCCGGGGCATGGCTCGGGGGTTTACCAGTCCTTTTTCCAGCCACGTAAGACGCTGGTTCAAATAACTTAAATCGTGGTGACCTTGACCCTGCCAATGGGCCCGAAGAAAAATTTCTGACACAACCGTGGAATCGGCTTTGGATAATCCAAATGCTTGAAGCGAATTTCCCGTAAAGTCACGGGCTTGTCTATAGGTTAAATTTTGCATGCCGGTTATACTAATCTAGTCCTATTTGAATCTCAATGGCAGGATGAAGAAACATGAGAATTTTGTCCCACATCTCCTACCGCACCCTCTCTTTATTGTGTTTATTGAGATATATGGTATTTTTAGGAATTATAGCATTTATAGGATTCGTGGTCACTTCCTGCAATTTTGCGTCTCCCAATAGGATCAACCTTAACCAGGGATTGGCAACCCATCATCTTTCAACTCAGGGATGGGTCATACAAAGAATCGATGAACCGGGTGCCGGGAATCCTTTGACCTACCCCAACGCAATGACACCATTTTTGCCATACAGGAGTAATGCAATAACCCTTCCGGAAACTGCCTTGGGGGTACAACAACAAGGAATAATCCTGCAAAACCTTTCTCCCATGTGGGCAGATCGAGAGTCTACCCAATTGGTAACCCGGTTAGCTCGGGGAGAACGGGTGCAAATACTCCGTTTTGAACCTTGGGCGTTCGATCGAATAGGATATATACGATCGTATTTTGTCGAAGATGCCTTCGGTAACCGAGGGTATGTAGGGAACAATGCTCTCTTCTTTCCTACACAGGTATTCGAACACCTGACCCTCGGAATTATAGAATCTTTCCGGTATTCGATAAGCCTGGATCCACCGTATAACCATGCCAGGGCCATAGGGCAACCGGTAGAACTTCTTACCATACATTACCCTGGAGCAACCTACGTTATAATTCCTGAGTTCTACCTTCCGGCTACGGGAAATCTTCCGTCTGAGGGGTATCTTACTTTTTCCCTCAATCCGGGCCAGGATCCTTCCGTACCCGAACTGGCACTCATTGTTACAAACCCCCTTCCCCCTACCTCTACCTTGGTAACCTTTGCCTTGATTACCCTTCATCCTGATCAACCCAGGGTTCAGTACCAGTATTCCAAAAGGACCGATGGAATCATAACCTCAATAGCCAGACCTCAATTTACTGTTTCCACCCTTCCCTCGACCGATATAGGGGAAAGAATCCTTCCTTCAACCCCAGGCATTCTTTTTGAGTACTCAGGCAGCTTTCATGATACCCTTTTCGCCTATTCGTTGCTTACTGAGGGAAATGGTTTCCAACCCGGACCCGTTCGTTCCCATTCTCTTGAACTCAGCACCAACAGTCAGCTGCGAATTCTGGAACCCAATACGGCATTACGCAGAAGCCCCCACCAAAATTCTTCCCTGATCCAGAGGTTAGACCTGCTCACCCCTGTGTATCCCACCGGCATTTCCGTTCCTTCGGTCTCTATTTTGTCTCATCGTTCCTATTGGATTCAGGTAAACGTACCTGAGCTGGAAGGTATCAGTGGATGGGTCTGGGGCAGATATCTCGGACATTAAAATTTCTATAGTGGTACCTATGTTGACATGAGTATAGATACCAATTTGCCGAGTCCAAAATTCGCACCAGTCGACAGCATTGCAAGCTCTCAAGGACTCAGTACAAACCCATAAGTGTTTGCCCTGAGAAGGGACTTGCCAGTAACCGTCCTGGGCACTACACTAGTAACAGAGATTGTACTATGAGGAGTTTCCTATGAAAAAAATACTTGCAGCCCTTGATTTCTCTCCCATATCTGAACAGATCTATGAACAAGCTGTTTCCCTGGCAACCGTCTACAAAGCAGAACTGTTTCTGCTCCACGTTGTCCATAGCCTACAGGATGTATATATCGGAGTCAGTCTGGCCAATCAGGAGTATTATGGTTCAATGGGACCTTTGTATATTCCCGATGAATCAATAATTCAGCAATTACGCGACCAGGCAAAGGAAGAAGAACAGAAACTGGACGAGTTAAGACAAAAAACCGCAGCGCTGGGCATTGATTGTCATGCTTTGCTTCTCCAGGGAGAACCAGCAAAGGTATTGGTGGATGAAGCCGAAAGGCTCAATTGCGACCTCATCCTTATGGGTACCCACGGGCATAGCTTAATGTACAAGGCCTTTCTCGGATCTACCAGTGAGGAAGTTACCTGTAAAGCTTGCAGACCAATTATGCTGTTCCCCCGGAAACAGGGAAATGACTAAAAATCTGAGGTACTATGAGAGACTTGGGGAAATGACTCACCTCTTTGCTATTGCAAGCAGTGCCGTGAGAATAACCAAGTCATAGGATAATTTCCCCATCCAAACAAGAAGACTCGGCTCCAGAAAACCCTGGGCAAAATTGTTCAGTACTATGAGCAGTCCCCACAACGCTGAGAGGACGAGTCCTAAGAGAAACTGAAAACCTCTGGGCCTTTTGGGATGGAAAAACAACAATACAATAAGCACCAAACCGGCGAGTAATTGGCCGACATCGATAATCAGATCCCAAGGAATAGTCTGCCTTCCGAGGGTATTTTGTATTGACCTTTGAATTCTTGAGAAACTGGAATCATAATCCAAAATACCCAGAACACCCTGAAGGAGGAAGAACATTCCCAATGAAAGTTGCAAAAGGAAACCTGTTAACCAATTTGTTTTATGTTGCATAGTCTAACCCCTTGGGCATAGCTGGTATTGTTCGAAATCATTCGTGTTACCCCATAATACGATTACAACAGGTAACCCGCAAGAGAAATTATAAGGTATAGAGAAAATCAATATGCTAAGAAAGGGTTTTTTTCAACACTTCATTTACTGAAAGATTTTTCTGACCTTTGAGGCCCAATTTCTTCATCTTGGGATCAATAACCACCTGGCAATAACCGTATCGCGGATTTTGTTCGTAAAAATCCTGATGGTAGGGTTCTGCCGGATAAAAAACCGTACCAGGCTCAACCTGGGTTTGAATTGGGTCCGAAAAAAATTCTTGGGCTTCCATAATAGATTGGGATATAACCTGTTTCTCCACCTCGTTTGAGTAAAAAATAATGGACCGGTACTGTGTCCCGACATCGTGGCCTTGTCTATTCAAGGTTGTTGGATCATGGATCATCCAAAAATAATCAACCAATTGTTTGAGGGATATTTTCTCGGAATCATAGGTAATTGAGACAACCTCTGCGTGACCCGTATTTCCTTGGCAGATTTCCTCGTAAGTTGGATTCTCAGTTCTGCCGCCCGCATAACCGCTTACTACCTTGACTACTCCATCGAGTTTCTTATAAAAAGCTTCGGTGCACCAAAAACATCCTCCCCCGAGAATCAAGGTTTCATTTGATTTCATTCTATCCTCCAATTACAAAATACCTAAGAATCCTAACAAATAAAAGAAAAAGTATATCGCCACATTGAGATTCTACCTGTTATACTTTGGTAAATGATGAACTATTGGTAGTGGAGAATTATGACAATACCCCAATCGATTGAAGCACAGCGGGCATTATTAAAAGAATTAACCGAGAATGTAAGCGATCCCGCAATTAAATCCGCAATCTCCCGTATTCTTAGTTCACGCGCAAGTCTTGAGGAAAAACTGTCGGCCATAATAGGCTTAACGAATGACCAGGATCCCCAGCCTACAGTAAAAGACAAAACCCTCAAGGCAGTTTCTGACAATGACAATATGGATGATGATAATAACAAAGATGCAAACCCGCACCAGGAGATCCTGCCTGCCAGTTACGCCGATGATCCAAAAGAGCCCGAAACGAGTGGGTCAGCGTCAAATGAACCGATGAAACAGGAAGAGGGGGACAACAACACTACTGCTGAAATTCCAGAAATGGTTGGTTTGCGAGAAATCCGCAAGAACCGCAAGAAATTGAAAAGAACTATAGAAGAAGCTGGAATGCTACAGTTCTTTTTCGATGATCTTTGGAAAATTATACCGTTTCAAAAAAATACCGGGTTGATTGATTCAAAATTCCTCTATCTCCACATGCGCTGTTCACCTCTTCATGTGGATGTATATTCGGTTTCTCTGCAAAAGCGAACCTTACTGCCCTTGAATGAATTCTTGCGTCAACTCCTTTCGAAAGGCTGGGTTTTTCTTACAAAGACCGAATACAATGTATTTTCTCTTTTACGGGAATTAACCGAATCGGTAATGGCAATAGATTTCCTCCACCTGAATTACCAGGATCGGGATTTGGCAGATAGTCTGGGCAAGATTGAACAAAATTTCCTGGCATTACGATCAGTATGCCAGGATCTGAATGACTTTTCGGCTGCAATTAGAAAAGCTTTTCAGAATATGCCAGAATTGCCTGGCTCCATCAGTTCAACCCTTACTCTCGTTCAGCGGGTTTTATCGTACAATATTCTGAATCCCTCCCTGGAACAGTTCATTCTGGCAGCAAATATTGTAAAATACCGACGTTTCCTGGAATTGTCTGACCTCATGGAAGAAACAGCCGGCACGGTTATTAGCACGAATGAATATGATGCACCCGATCATATTCAAACTGAAATCCGCAGATATCTCAAAGAAACCGAAAGCCGCCTATCGACCCTGGTGAAACGTCGGGATGTTTTACAGAGTAAGGAACAAGGTAAAAACCTAAAGCAGAATGAATATGAGGACCTGGCATTTTTCTATTCTTACGGAGATGATCTACTCCAGCAGGCCCAGGATTTACTGGATCCCAAAAAAAGGGGATTGCAAAACACAAACACAACCGGTGGTAATTTCCAGCGGGATAAATCCTTAGCGATTGTTTTTACTTTGAGGTTCATTCAAAGGTTTGTTCAAACAACCCGAACCCTGCTCACCGGCACATTACCCCTTTCATCGGGTGTACAAAGAATTTTTTCCAAAGATTTGTTTGGCTATTATTTTGAAAAAATCGATGAAAATTTATCCGCCCTGGCTGCTTGCCTAAAGGAGCATCCCCATTTTTCTGTTGACCAGCTAACGGCAACACGGGCAGTACCTCTTGAAGATTTAACTGATATGCAGAAAAAAATCCTTGCAGGATTCGACGGGGTATTACAACCTTTGTTGATGATTCATGGCTTGCTCCAGAAAATTATTCAAAAACACGTTCCCCCTCCCCCTTCGGTTAAGCCAGGTCCAATTACTATTCGACAAACCACGGGAGAAACCCTTTCCATACCTTTTTCCCAGGAATTCATTGATCAACGGGATGTTCTCATGGGCAAAACCGTATCTGAAGCCCTGTTTAGCTTACAGGACATCCTTACGCAATTCCTTATGATTTTGCAACCGGAAACTTCGAATATCCGAAACCTGGACCTTGAGGAAATTGAACGGGAAATTTTTGCATTAGCGAAGCTGATAAAACGAATTGGTACAAAAGAATACTTTCAGACCATACGGAAAAAATACCGCCTGTCAGTTTAATTAATGGGTTTAATGGGTTTAATGAGTCTAATGGGTCTCATTGATGTACTAGGAACAGATTTAGTGGATTTCTCTGTCTTTGAAAGAAATACTGCCCTTAGTCTGGCGATATTTTCCCGGGCTTACCCCTACAATGGATTTAAAAACCCGGGTAAAGTAACTTTGCTCTTCAAAACCCAGGGTTGCCCCAATTTCTACAAGAGATTCCTTGGTATTTAATAACAAATTCTTGCTTTGTTGTATACGTACCTTGTTCAAATACGATTTAAAGGTATCGCCGGTTTTCTCCTTAAATAACCGGGAAAAATAAGCTGGGCTTAAATAAACATGGTCTGCCACATCCTGTAACTCAATTTTTTCTTTGAAATGTGATTGAATATAGTGAACAGCTTTCAGAATGACATCCCGATTATGAGCAACCTGCACATCGAAAACAAAGGTATTAAAACGAACCACCATTTTTTTCAGCCAGTAATCTAACTGATCTACCCGCTTAAAGGAGTGAATCTCCTTTAGAGCTTGAAAATTCAGGCCAAATACGTGTTCCGGTGCTGCTCCGCCCTGAATTGCAGCCCTGGATAACAGAACAACCAGTTCCAGGGTTCGGGCTTTCATTACTCCCAGGTCGCTGCCTGTTGAAACATGGAGTCTGGCAAGAAACTGGTTCAGCAGCTCTTGGGAACCTTCCCGGTTTCCCTGACTGATATACTCCATGAGCTGATTTTCCAGCTCTAGGGGATATGACTCACCGGCTCCGCTTCCCATGGTTTGGAGCCCCTGAATGTAATCGTTAATCCGGGATTGCTGGCTAAGCTGGGCCTGTTCTTCCATAAGCTGCTGTACATTAATTCCAGAAATCCAGCTGGCAGTAAAGAGCAATTGTTCGAGTAAAGCCTTTGCCCGTGCTGTGGAAACATAGGGAATGCGTTCCATGGATTGTTTCAGTTTCCCTAATTTATCCCCGTCAAGTTCGTAAACATTCTTAATTTCCGTTACGTAATAATCTTGTGGATCTACCAGCATAACCGGACCTGCTACCAAACTGGCACGTACAATACCGTCAATAATTATTGGTGAAGATAAATGAAGAAGGGATAAGGGGCAGAAGTACATATATTTTCCGCCAAATTGTTGCGCCTGACTGGAACCGTAGAGGTGTACCTGCTGACAGTCGGTAACCCGGCCGGTGAGATGGGTAAGGGTTCTGCAGTAATGACATTTCAAGTGCTGCTCTGAACCATGTCCAATAAGCTGCCCCTGCTGGTCAATAAGGTAACATTCAATTCCCGTGGAAAGACGGTAGGAACGAAGAGCATCCATTGCTTGATCCAGGGAAAATCCCGATGATGAATCGTTAGGCATGCTCTATCCTTCAGGGAATATCATAGATTCAACGTAGGCATCCTGAAAACCTGGTTCACTTGCCAGGTCGATGGTCTGCATTCGTTTTTCTACCCTATGCATTCTTTCAAAATTTTCTCGGTTCATAAGACTTTGGTAAGCTCCCTGTAAAGAGGTGTTTCCTGCAGAAATTACCTTGGAAAGTAATCCTTCAGGGTATAAACCGATTCGGGCGGCGGATATGGGGTTTATATAACCTCCAAATCCACCGGCTATCCAGAACTCATCAATATTTTCGGGCTTTAAAGCCATGGATTCAAGAAGTATTTGGATTCCTGCGGCAATAGCTGCCTTGGCTAATTGGATTTCCCGTATATCTTTTCCGGTAAACCTCAAGGTCCCAAGATCCTGAAATCTGAACTCCAGCTCTCCCCCTTGATCGGTCTCGATCCAGCGGCAGTTAGCATAGGATTCCACGAGTTCTGGACATATGCTTCCGACCTCATCCACAATCCCTGTGTTTAAAAGGCATGCCATGAGATCGATTATTCCAGATCCACATATTCCTGCAATATTCTGATTGCCAATGGTAGTACAAACAAAGGTATTGTCATAAACGTTCACCGATTCTATTGCACCAGGCACTCCACCGATACCCTGATGGATATGTGCGCCCTCGAAGGCAGGTCCCGCGGCGGTTGAGCAGGATACCAGGTTACCGCCGGAACTCAGGGCCATTTCTCCATTTGTCCCAACGTCTAGAAGGAGGATTGTATCGGTTTTTTTGTCCATATCGGCACATACAATACCTGCCGCAATATCTGCTCCAACATAAGCCGACAAACAGGGAAGCCCTTGAACTAGAAGATCGGGGAAACGGGAAAAACCAAGGCTTCTACCCTGGTGATCCCCAGGCAAACGGGCCGTTGTAAGAAAGGGGGATTCTCCGAGTAAACCCGAGTACAATCCGAAGATACTATGGATCATGGCAGTGTTTCCTGCCACGGTGAGTACCACGGGAGTACTCCCTTTGGGGCATGCTTTTTCAATGAGGGTTTCGATTTGGTTCACCAGTACATCCTGGAGCTCCCGGGTTGTGGCAGTTCCCTCTCTCACACTTTGTATTCGGGACAATACATCAGCCCCCCAGGTGCTTTGATTATTGAGACCAGAGGCCTGACCCAAGACTTCACCGCTTTGAGCATCTACACATATCAAAGCCAGGGTGGTTGTTCCAATATCTACTGCGCATACGACTACCGGCTGATCCAGGGCAAGAAAGATAAGGGGTTTTCCTCTGTATAACACGGCTTTACAGGAGCCATAGCCCAAGGGATTCACCGGGAAAAAGCTCTGGAGAGCGCTATGAGGGAGAGGTTCATCTATTCCAAGAGCTTCCTGGAGCAGGCACTGAAGATCCGGGTTTGATTCCCGGTTTTGTTTTGGGATTGTGATACTTGTGATCTGAACCATGGGCTGGAGAGTTTGGGGAATCCTTAGTCCATTCAGGGAAACCTGAAAATCGCCCTTTACTGGCATCCGAAATCGTTCCCCCTCCCGGGGTTTCAAGAGACAGGAAAGTACGGGCTTTTCTGTACCTGTGTCATTCAACTCGGGATCATGAGATTCTTCGGAAAAAATAACACATTTCCCGCAGCGTCCTTTTCCAGAACAGGGTGCCTGGAGAGTAAGGTGTGTATGTGTTCGAATACCCTGTAAGGCAGTTTCGCCGTTTGCTGGTATTTGATGTTCTTTACCCTCCGAATCAACTAAAGTCCAATACCCATTGCTACCCATTTTTTCCCTCTGCCTCAGTCCTGGAGACCTTTTCAGCCTTGATAACTTGATCATCCCAGGTATTCAGTATTGCCTGACCCGGAGAAACATGGAGAATCAGGTTGCTATTGTCCGGTGAAGTGTCTGACCAGTTGCCAGTCCTGTAATGCCCCGACCCAACCTGGAGTAGTTTTTCCAGGACGT
>SKVS01000211.1 GCA_007129335.1 Spirochaetaceae bacterium | reverse complement strand
GTTCGCTGATCTTCGACCGAACCGATCAGGGAAGCAATTCTCAGGGCTGAATCGACCCTGCCTCCGAAGGTATCAATGGGAAACACGAGGGTATCTGCCCCGGCAGCCAAGGCCTCTTGAATTCTACGTTGTACAAAGACCGCAGTTGAGGCCTCAATATTCCCCTGAATCGGAATGACATAGACGGGTTTTTCCGGGGTTGCGCCGGGAGTAGTTTGTCCCCATAGCTTACCCCATACCCCTGCCAGTAGTAAAAAAAGTACAATAAACTGAAAAAGAATATATCTCCTTGGTGCCATATATATATGATAAGCCTGCCAGCCCCACAAGAAAAGGGAAAAAGTCCTTTCGGAAAGAGAATGGGTCAATTTGCGTTTTTTCCTGGTTGATTTTGTTCAAACCTAGTACAATTTTAACTATTCAGGAGGATCGTTATAAAAAATCGGTGGACGAAGGCACTGTATAACCCTGCCTTTTATTTATTGCTGTTACTCATACCCGGACTTTCTTATTTCGGCTTTGTGGTAAAGGATCTACAGGACCAACAATATATACTCATGACACGCCAGGAGGTAAGCCTTACCCTGGGAGAACTCAGGGGCTTGCTGGAAACCCGTCTTTATTCCAACATTCATACCGCCGAGGGTGTAAAGGCCCTTGTGGCAATGAATCCCTCTATGTCCCGGGAGGATTTTGCCAGGGCCATGGGACCCTGGTTCCGGGAAAGAACCTATTTACGGAATATTGCCCTGGCACCCGATCTGGTTATTCAGTACATGTACCCCCTTGAAGGCAACGAGGCCGCTCTGGGACTGGATTTTCGAACCATACCTTCGCAGTTCGTAACCGCCGATCTTGCCAGGACCTCGGGTAAAACCGTTGTTGCCGGCCCCCTGGATCTGGTTCAGGGAGGGCAGGGTATTATTGCCAGAGTTCCCATATTTCTCGATTTCCAAACCGATGACAACCCATATTTTTGGGGCTTGGCTTCGGTTGTCATGGATGTTAGTTATATTTACGAGGATGTTGGATTACTGAATCCCGCACATAACATAAAGCTATCCCTGAAAGGCCGGGATGGCCTTGGGGCACAGGGGGAAGTATTTTTCGGAAGCCCGGGCGTATTTTCTATGGACCCGGAATACGCTGTTGTAGAACTTCCCAATGGTTCCTGGATTATGGCAGCGGTGCCTTCTAATGGATGGCCAACCGCCTCTCCGGGTCTATCCCCCCTGATTTGGGCATACATCATTGGTTCCAGTATTCTGGTTGGGCTGGTCTTTGTTTTGCTGCTCCTCATAGAATGGTTACAAAGAGCCAGGTTCCTTGCTATTCATGCCAACCAGGCAAAGAGCCAGTTCCTCGCTGCGGTCAGTCATGAAATCCGAACTCCCTTGAATGCCATTATGGGTTTTGCTGAACTTCTTCCCCGGGATAAGATGAATAAGGATGAACAGCTTTATTTGAATAATCTGCAAGAATCCAGCCAAAGCCTTCTCTCGCTGGTAAATGATATTCTGGATTTTTCCCACGTTGAATCGGGTACCCTGCTGTTTACTTCCGAACCCCTTTCTCCTGTGGATTTGATTACCTCGGTGCACCAATCTTTCATGCCCCAAGCCCGTACACTGGGGCTGGATTTCAGGCTTGAATGTACCGGCTCCATACCCTCCCTTGTTCTGGCTGATGGTTTGCGCTTACGCCAGGTTTTGGGTAACCTGGTTGCCAATGCTCTGAAATTTACCCCCAGCGGGTCTGTCTGGTTACGGCTGGAGTGTCCTGAACATTCCCCCAATTATTCCCAGGAAACCCGGGAATATTCAACGTTGAAATTTTCAGTTCAGGATACGGGTATTGGAATAGCAGAAAAAGACGTAGGGCAAATTTTTCATGCATTTTCCCAGATTGATCAGGGATATACCAGGAACTTTGGTGGTGTGGGATTAGGTTTGGCTATAGCGAATAACTTACTGGGAGTTATGGGTACCCAGTTGTCTGTTACCAGCAGCCCAGGAATAGGTTCGACCTTTTCTTTTTTGGTCGAACTTCCGGTAGTAAGTTCCGCTCCGGAACGACGGGAGCTTCCTGCCTCCACTACTGTCCATCCTGTACCCTCGGATGATTCACCAGTTCGAGAATATTCGGCAGAACCTATACGGATACATATTGTAGAGGATAACCCTATTAATGCTTTGGTACTCCAAAAACTCATCCAGCGAATACAACCCCAGGCAGAAATACTCGTTTCAGAGGACGGTCAACAGGCCCTTGAAGCATTTGTACAATTCAAACCAGATTTCATTTTCATGGATATTCAAATGCCGGTAATGGACGGATTGGAAGCAACCCTTAGACTCAGGGAAATTGAACAGGAACGAAAAATGCCCCCGGTTCCCATTTTTGCCCTTTCCGCAGGCGTACTGAACTCCGATGAACAAGCATGCCTGAAAGCAGGGATGAATGGTTTTCTGCGGAAACCAATAAACTTGAAAACCCTGGAAGAACTTTTTTTATCGCATTTTTCCCTGGAATCTTAGGACGCTCGAGAGTACACTTATTCCATGACCCTTGTAGAACTAAAGACCATTGCCCAGAACAATCTTGGGGTAATTGATTACCTGTTAAAACAGGGAGAAATGATATACGCCAAGAACAAACAAACGGGAAAGGTCAAATCCATTCGAATAAAAGCTCTGTACGAAAACGACCAGGAGTTCTGGTTGAAGGCGAATGGTAACTGGCAGTTTTACCTTGACAAGGACATTATTACCTCGGCCCTTGCCTATGCTGCCCGGAATAATCAAAAAGGGGGTAGCGGTTCCTCGGTAATTGTAGATGAAGATGAACCCCGGGAACTGGAGGAGGTTCCCGAATCGTCCTTGAGAAACAACCAATCTTCCCGGGACTCTGGCGAAGAACAGGAACCAGGAAATTCAGGTCCTCCAGACATGCCTCCAAACTACGGGAAGGAATACGGGCTCATTAAGTCCATGGATAATGCTCAGCGGACTAATCTTTTGCAGGAACGAAAACATCAAATCAATGAAGCCTTGTCCGGCGACCCCCGTGACCGGGCTCCCCGATTAGAAGCCCTGGCTGAAACTACCAGAGATACTGCGCTGGTCAATCGGGCTGCGATCCAGGAAGCAATGGCCATGGAATCTTCGGAAGCCAAGAACTACACCCGACAGGTGGTGGAAAACACCGAAGAAATAATTCGCATGACCTCCCGGCTTATTCAAAGCGAATCAATACTCCACGATGACATGATGGCCCGGCTCGTGGAAAAATCAAATGGTACGGTTGTTCAGCACATGACCCGGGTTTTTGTAAATGCTTTTTCCTTTCTTCATTACTACAACGATATGGTTAGTACCTCGAGTATTGTGAACAAGCTTCGGGTGCGGTTTAATTCCCTGTATAAGGGATTCTACCGCCAATTACTACCCCATCTGCATACCGATCATGTTACCCTTGAACGGGTATTCCTCGGTGGCATGAGAATACTTACTGACCAGGAAATAAATAAATTCGGTGTAGGATTTCTTGTGCATGATATAGGTAAGGCCGACGATATTGAATACCACGAAGGTGAAGCAGCCTACGACAGGGATACGGTCGTGGCTCATGTAAAGCGGGGATACCAGGCGATTATGAACAAGACCGGCTATTCCCGGGAAGCTGCCCTCATAACAGGCTATCACCACGAATACTACGGCGATTCCAGCGGGTACGGCTATTTCAGGGAGTTTCTGGCCAATTATAAACAAGCCAATCCCAAAGCATCGGTGGATTTTTGTATGGCTTTTGACATGGAGGGGGTTATTGACTACCAGGCTCTATCCTACTTCCCTGCCAAGGTTCTGGAAATCGTGGATGTCTTTGACTCCCTAACCGACAAGAATCGCAGGTATCGAAAGCCCCTGTCGCCCGAAGAGGCTCTTAAGCTTATTCACGACGAGTTCATTGTAGCCAAACCAAAAATCGATCCTATTCTCTTTGATTTTTTTGTGGATTTTTTCTACAGCCAACCGGGTTCAGACCAGTTCGAAGGGGTAGTAAAGGGTATTCTTCACTCGGGAAAATCTCAATAGAACAACAGTTCTCCATT
>SKVS01000324.1 GCA_007129335.1 Spirochaetaceae bacterium | reverse complement strand
CCTGGTGGACGAGGTGCAGGAAGTCCTGCTTCAAATTGAATCGAATCACCGGGCGTACCTGTTTACCCGGGATAACCAGTACTTGGGTATATACCGGCAATTTTCCCGGCAACTTTCTGAGCGGGTATTCAGGCTGAACGAAATCACCGATTATAACGATGCCCATACTCCCTACCGTGTTCGTTTGAGTTCTGGAATACAGGAATGGAATACCACCTTTCTTGAACCAACGGTTCGGGCCATTGGTCTGGGTGAACCGGTTACTTCCGCAGATTTACAGCGGGGTAAACAGATCATGGATTCCATGTGGGAAGCCTTGGAGGCTATAGAATCTGGAGAACGGGAAATTTTATCCCAACGGGTTCAGGATGTAGCCCAGCGCGCAAGGCTTATAGGATTTTTCCTCGGTTTTGGGTTGATAGGAATCCTGGTAGCTAGCTTTGGAACAGCTCTCTTGTTGGGGCGGACAATTACCCGGCCCTTGTACCGCCTGGTTAACATTGCCCAGGAAATGGCTCAGGGCAACCTGGGTGTCCAGTTCACCGACATAGGACGAACCGATGAACTGGGGCAGCTTGCCCAGGCTTTCCGGGACATGGGACGTTCTCTGAACAGTATTATTTCTCAACTCAAGAAAGTTTCCCGGGAAGGAAGCGAAATAACCGACACCCTTGCGGCAAACGTAACCGAGAATGCCGCATCATTAGAACAGATTTCCGCCGGATTGGAACGGTTGAGCCAACGGTTCAGTCAGCTGGACACGAACATCCAGCAAACCTTGACCGGGGTGGAACAGGTTTCCGATTATACCACCCAGGTGCGATCCATGGCCGAGCAACAGGGGGCCGCAGTTGCCCAAAGTTCTGCAGCCATTGAACAAATGGCCTCCAGTATTTCCCAGTTGACCCGCACCGCCCAGGATAAGCAACAGTCAGCCCAGGAGCTTGCGGGAATTGCTGTCAAGGGAGAGCAGGATCTGGAAGAACTGGTGGAATCCATAGAATCAGTAGGTACCAGTATTCAGGTTATCGATGAACTGGTAACGGTTATTAATAATGTTGCAAGCCAGACCAATTTGCTGGCCATGAATGCAGCAATAGAGGCAGCCCACGCGGGGGATCATGGGAAGGGATTTGCTGTTGTAGCCGATGAAATCAGGAAATTAGCCGAAGCAACAGCCCAAAATTCCCAGGACATTACTGCTACGGTGCAAAGTATTCAGGGAAAAATTATCCATGCAACCGGGTCAAGTAAGGAAACCGGGGAATCTATGCATACCCTCCTCAAGGGAGTGGAGTCTATTGCCCAGGCGGTTCGGGAAATGACCAGTGGAATGGAAGAAATGAACCGGGGTACCGAAGAAATTACCCTCGGTCTGGGAAATCTTGTTGAGCTCAGTCAGGGTGTCCGGGACGTTGCCAACAAGGTAGACCAGCAAGCAAACCATTTAGACGGACAAATGAAGGAGATTGCTGAATTCTCCCGGGAAGGTACCCAGGCTTTAGGCGAAAGCGTTGCAGGGTTTGGGCAAATGAACCAGGCACTTGTTTCCATGCGCGACCTTGGTCAACGGAATGTTGAAATGGTGCGGGCTATTGAGCGTGAGGCCGACCAGTTCAAGGTGGATGAAGCATAAATCGGCAGGAACAACCCCAATTGCTGGAGCAGGGAGAAAACCCCTGAGGCTATTTCAAAAGTCCCTTTTTAAATAGCCTCCCCTGGCATAGATTCTCTCCTAACGTAATACTGAACAGATGAAAAGAAAAGGGAGTAGAAATGTATACCCTAAAGATCGATCACAGAACAACCCTGAGTCTGCTGGGATTGTACATTTTAGTGGGCATAGTAGCAGGTCTTGGTGCAATCGTTTTTCAACAACTCATGTCCCTGTTCAATATCTTCCTTCTTGAAGGTATAGCCGGATACGGGGAGATTAAAATTGTTTCGGGTATCCGGAGAATTACCCTTCCCTGGATCAGACCTGAGCTGCGTACCTGGTTATTTCCCGTGCTCGCAGGTACTGGCGGATTGATTACCGGTATTTTTGTTTACCGATTTGCCCCCGAAGCTGCGGGCCATGGAACCGACGAGGTTATTCATTCTTACCACAGTGGCAGGGGAAAAATCCGTCTTCGGGTGAGCCTGGTGAAAATGCTCGCATCTGCCATAACCATTGGCAGCGGGGGATCGGGAGGAAAGGAAGGTCCTATTGCCCAAATCGGGGCAGGCTTCGGTTCGTACATCTGCACCCAGATTCCCTCATATAAAAAGTATCGAAAAGAAATTATGCTGGCAGGTATGGCAGCAGGTATAGCCGCTATTTTCCGGGCTCCTTTGGCCGGGGCTATTTTTGCAGCGGAAATTCTTCATTCGGACATGCGCTACGATGGTAAGGTTCTCATTCCTGGAATAATTGCTGCCACCGTTTCCTACGGGGTGTATGCCTTGTATTTTGGATTTTCTCCGGTATTCGACATTCCCGCTTTTCACTATGAATTCTCCCTTCTTCATCTGCTTCCTTTTGCTGCCTTGGGGATTGTGGCTGCCGGGGGATCGGTTGTTTTTGTCCGTTTCTTTTACTGGATGCGAGACCTGTTTAGTCGCCTTTCCCTGAAGCCTTACCTGAAGCCCGCAATTGGGGGGATCCTGACTGGCTTAGTTGCAATGGGTTTTTCCGCCGCCCTGGGTGAGGGGACCTTCCACATGCAGCGGATGTTTGATGGATCGGTTCCCCTTGTGAGTATGGTTGCCCTGTTCTTCCTCAAAATACTGACCACTTCTTTTTCCATAGGATCGGGAGGATCGGGAGGAATCTTCGGTCCGTCCCTCATGATCGGGGCTGCCCTTGGCGGGGCTGTGGGCGGGATGTATCTGACAATTTTCCCCGGTAGTTCTGTACCTCTGGTCGTGTTTATGTTGCTGGGAATGGTAGGATTTTTCTCGGGAGCGGCCAATGCACCTATTTCTACGGTTATCATTGTAGCGGAAATGACCGGAGTCTTTTCTCTCATTGTACCGTTTTTATGGGTTGCAATGTTCGGGTACCTCTTCTCCCAGAAATCGAATATTTACGAAAATCAAATTCCCCTGGAAAAACATATTCTGGAAGTGGAAGATGATGATGTACCTTTGAGGACCTGGCATTGATACCGGTATTACCGCTTTGACAGTACCTGCCGTTTACGTACTTTTTCTCCTGAATCTGCGAAGGACTCCCGTAACCAGGGGCTCCTTTACCAGGACTAAAAGACCAATGCCTAATAATCCATAAAGCAGGGCAAGGATGGTCAGAGGCAGGCCAAATGCCCCAATTCTTCCGAAGGAAGTTTCCAGTGGTTCGAACATGGGTAATAAAACCGTACCTGTTAGCCAGGTAGGCAGTATGGCAGCTGCTGAAAGCCCCAGAAGCCTTGCCCCCTGGAAAATGGTTGTTCTAACCATGTGTCCCACCGGGGCTCCGGGTTTCTTTCGGAAACACCAGAACAGGGCAGCGGTATTGGCCGCACTGGCAATGCTCAGGGCAAGGGCAATGCCTGCACCCTGAAAGGGACCAACCAGCAGGGCAGCAAGGCTCATATTGACCCCGAAATTAATCAGTCCTGCCCAGGTTGGCAACTTGCTGTCCTTTTGGGCGTAGAATGCTGGAGCCAGGATCCGGTTCAGGGCGATAAAATACAATCCCACAATATGCCATTGGAAGGCTGCCAATGTCAGACGCACCGACTCATCGCCGAACACTTGGGAGCGGAATAACAGGATAATGATTTGTTCACCGTAAACCCAGGCAAACAGTGCCAGGGGAATAGTGATAATGGCAATGGTTCGGGTGGCCATTTCCAGGTGGGAATAAAAATCGGGCCATGCTTGTTTCGCTGCGTAACTGGATAAGCCAGGCAGGATTATTGTGCCTATGGTCACGGCAAAAATCCCAAGAATCAGCTCCTGTAAGCGCAGGCTGTAACTCAGGCTGGAAACAACGCCGACACCAGCCTGGCCGGCCAGTGCGGTGGAAACAATATCGTTAATTTGGTAGGCAGCCATGCCAATAATGGTAGGGCCGATGAGCCTGAGCACCATCCGGGTCCCGGGGTTTGCCAGGGCTTTTTTCAGG
>SKVS01000348.1 GCA_007129335.1 Spirochaetaceae bacterium | reverse complement strand
TCCCCCCCCTGAGGCACTGGTGTTCCCCCAATCCTCTGAGTCCCCGGGTATAAACCGACTGGGAGTCTCTGGGCGAACTGCCCCTGGTTACCGGCGATATGCCCGTTCCTGGTACAATGAGTTGGGAGTACAAATCGGAATCCAGAATAAGCCTTCCAACCTGGGGTTCTATACCCAGGGAGTCACCGAGACGAATTTCCTCGATGTCCGGAAGCAGGTTGGTTATCGGGCTCACCTCGGGAGGGGCAAGGTCAAGAATTATTTGGGGCAGCAGAATTTGAGTATCCCTTGGGCTTGCCGGACCTATGGTTGGATCCTGGGAATTTTGGGTAAACCCCGGAAAAGCTGCCAGGAGAAAAATCAACAACCATACAGAGGGCAGGCTTAAAGCAGAGGTTCTTACAAAATTGAATTTTGTGAGATCCCCGGTTGCAAATACATTCATTATTGGTTTCGATTGTGCCATATTAATTAGTCCTTCCAGTATCGAGCAGGGTCCTTGCCCGCCGGGTCAGATCATTCGTTGGAAATTTAGAATTCATTTCCTCGAAGACCGCCTGGGCATCGACCAGATTATTCCGGAGCAAATGAACCTCGATGGTTCGGTAATAATACACCGGAGCCTGGGCCTGGGGAGCAGTAGTGGCTGCAAGGAAAAAGAACACCCCTGCCCTTTCGGCATTTCCTGTAGCTACGAACCACTCACCCAAGAGAAAAGCCGCCCGGGATGCCTGGTCGGGATGCTCGTTCCCCAAGCTTGCCAACTCGGTTAGTTGGGGTAAGAGATTCCCCGGGGTTGCAGTTTCGGCTGGTCTGTCGATGAATAGCAACTGGCCAAGCTCCAGAATTGCCTGGCGCCCCTGTGGTGTGGCAACACCTTGATTCCGGTCAATTTGAATCCGTAAAGACGCCTCTCGCTGATCGATTCCTGCAATTACAAGGCCTAATTGGTCAACCTTCTGCTGAAGTCCCTGGGCAGCCGACTCGTTGGGATACCGGGCTACCAATTCGGAGTAAATATTCAGGGCCCGGTTTTGGTCGCCCTGATTTTCGAATATTTCGCCGGTTCTACGCATTGCCTCGAAGCGGTAGGTACTTTGCCGGTGATCATTGGCTAACCGTTGCCAATACAGGGTTGCTGCTCCAAATTCCCCAAGGGCAACCGACGCTTCACCCATTCCAAACAGGGCTGCATCGATGAGGGGGTGATTGGGATAGGCATCCCGGAAATCAAGAAAACCCTGTCGGGCCTGAGCCCATTCCTGGGCCATGAGCAGGGACTGGGCGCTCCGGTACAACGAGAGAGACGCAAATTCACTGTCAGGCAGGGTACGGTGCAGTTCCCTGAACACCTGACTTGCTTCCTGGTATCGGGAAAGCTCTACCAGTAAGAGCCCCCGTTCGTATTGGGCATCATCCCGGAAGGGATTCGCTGAATCGCCCTTCCAGATAGCTTCAAGAATTTCCAGTGACCGGGAGGTATTCCGTGCAGCCCTGAGGGTTTTCCCAAGAAGGAACTCCGAGGCCTGAGCAAATCCCCCATCCGGATCCCATACACTGGCACCTTGGAAAAAACCAGCTGCTGCATTCAACTCACCCTGGCGAAAACTGGCCCACCCACTCAGGTACGCAGCCTCCTGGGCTTTAGGATGATTAGAGTTAACCTCCAACAGTTCCTGAAACAAGCGCACAGCCAGTTCATCCTGTTGTAACTGATACGCTGCCCATCCCCGATAATACAAAACACTGGGATACAGTTGGCGGTACCAGTCGGGTCCGGGCAAGGCAGGAAAGGTAGACAGAAGGTTTTCTGCAACCGACATATTGCCCAAATGAAGGGCAGCAAGGCCGGTATGGTACACTAATTCCAGATAACCCCGATTCTTTTGATCCAGAAGCTCCTGAACATTTCCAATCCGGGATAACAGACGCCGGCCCTCAGAAAAAGCTGTTTCATGGTTACCCAACTGGATGAGTGTCCGAACATAGGCACTTCCTATGGGATGATTATCCGGTCTTAATACCAAATGCTGACGAAAACTCGCTTGGGCTGCATCCAGGGCACCACGGGATAATTCTATTCTGCCCCGATACTCCAGCAGTTCCGCAGTAAAACCACCTTCCCTGCTCTGGCCCAGAACAGCGGTAATGATCTGCATAGCCCGGTCGAACATTCCCAGCTGATAATACGCTGTTACATAGAGGTAGGTTGCCTGTCCAAATATTTGGGGAGCGAGTTCAGCAGACTGAACAAACCGGGGATCGGCAAATTCGGTCAACAGCTCAATAACTTCCTGTTGTTTACCCTGTCGCAGAGCAAGGTCTGCTGCCTTCACAAATACCCGGCGATCAGTATCGGGGTACCGCTCGATAAATCCCCGAAGCAAATCGTATGCCCGTTGGATGCCTCCCCGGTCAACTTCAATTTGACTGAGAAACAGGACGGTTTCAAAGGGAATTTTTTCTTCAGATTGAGATTCCCATATTTTCAAGAAATACAACTCGGCAATCTGGGGTTGTCCTCCCAGGAAGTTCGCCTGTCCTACCCGCAGCCAAAAGGGAATAAGAATGTCCGTATTCCCCATGAGGTCCAGCTCAGCCAAACGGATAATGCGGCTTTGTTCATCCCCGTCACCCTCAAATTCTGCAATCTGAAATAATCTTTGGTAACTTAAACCCGCAATGGTGTCGGACTGGCCGAGAAGGGTCTCATACCGTTCTCGAGCAACCGTATAGTCCCCTCTGTTGAACTCAGCTTCCGCAAGAGCCAGGGTGAACAGCCGTCTATCCTGCTGGGAGAATCCATCCCAGGATAATTGACTAAGGTAGGCTTCTATTGCATCAAAATCCCGAAGCTGAAGATGCCAGGTAACCAGTTCCACCGGTATGGTTGGAAAATTCTCCAGAACACCAGGAGGGTATCCTTGGGGACCAAGGGGAATTGTCTGAAGTACTTCAACCCCCCGAGCCTTACCTCCTAAGCGGTCAAATGATCGGGCGAGTAAGAGTGTGGCTTGAATACGCTGGATTGACCAGGATTCAAAATCATCGGGAACCTGGGAAAATGCAGCGAGATACCGGGTAAATTCGTTGACCGCACCCTCATACTGACCCAGGTCATAATAGGATAAACCAAGCCAAAGGGGCATTACCGAAAGGTATGCGGAGGATCGAAACCGTGACTCAACCCGGCTAAACTGGGTAATTGCCTGGTCCGGCCTACCGAGTCCGAAAAAAGCCATACCCAGACGGGCCTGAGCATCGGGAACGTAGGGAGAACCGGGAAACTGATTCAACAACTGCTGATAACTTCGCACGGATAGGGCGTAATCCCTTGCCTCGAGGCGCTGCTCGGCCAGGCGAAAAAGCTGTCTGTCGTTTTGTTGAGACCATACAGGCAGGAGGCAGCAAAGAACGAGAATCCAGCTGAGGCTCATTATTTTTGATGTCTGTTTCATACCAATACCTTATTAACACAAATATTGTAGTTTTCCACTAGGATGCTCCTTTAGGGTGGTTTAGAATTGAATTTTTGGGACCAGGAAGTTTCGAGTATCAGGGGCGGATACCCGAACAAAATGAATAAATCTGCCAGAATAACGCCGGATAAGTGCATCAATTCCCGTTTCCACGTTCCGTTCCATGACCGCAACCCGAAATACACCTGTCTGGTCAAAGTACGGAAAAAATACGGCCTGATGAAAATGCTGCCAAAGAACCGGATTATTCCCCAGTTCTCCATTTATCGAACCGAAGTAGAAATTCCCCGGTTCAAGAAGAGCAAGGAGGTACATAATTTGCCATAAATCGGTAACCCTGTAACCCACATCCTCAACATACTCAAAAAAAGGTACTTCCCGAACATCCATGTCCTCGGGATGGAGAACCTCGTTATACCGGATCTGGGCAAGATGTCTGGCAAGGTTTCGTGTCCAGTCAAGGGCAAAATAGGGATGACGGTACTGTTCAAATTCCAGGCCAATAGCAGAGCCCCGAAGGTCTAAATGCTTTTCCAGCACATCGTCAACCCGCAAATACCTACCTGTGTGCTGATAGTACATTCCATCGGCCACAAGCTTGGTGAATCCTGGAGCACTGAAACCAGGCAATGTCTGGGTTGCTCCCTGGGGGAGTTC
>SKVS01000310.1 GCA_007129335.1 Spirochaetaceae bacterium | reverse complement strand
GCCCGATTTTCCCAGAGGAACTGGTGATGACCCCAGAGGTGGAAAGATTCTTCCCTGAGAAACAGGGAAAATTCATCATTGAGGAATAAGAATGCAACCTGTGGGATGTTATTTTTTCTTGCCCACTGGACAATGTGTGAGAGCATGAGTTTGCGGTATTGCTTTTTTTCTTCCCAAGAAAGGTCAGGATGAAAAAGAAAATCGTATCCCTGGGCAGGGGTTGCCGGTACTGTTCCTACTAGTTTTGGATAATACGACAAACCCAGCTCACGGGCTGCGCTTGCCCAACCGAAGTCGAAAACTAACTCTCCCCAACTGGTAGTACGAACGTACAAAATGGAGGCTCCAATGAGAGTTGAGTTATTCCAAAGTGTAAGGTGCTGGGGCAACCAACCCATTTTTGGTGAAACAGATCTCGAAGCTTCAAGACTGTGGAGCCAGGAGTAGGAAAAAAAGGGATGGGCGACCATATGTACCATGGCGTCCCAATCTGTCTGGGTACAGGGAATAAGAGGGAAGCTTTGGTACCACTTGAGGTTGAGATTCGTTTTCTTATTCATTATTACAAATCTACTAAACAATTTTTCCCAGAGCAAGAAATTGACACAACGGCCTGGCTCTAGTACATTGCACCCCGAAAATTAAAAATGAACGGAACCATACTCATTATGAACAAACTATTATTACTTCTTATTCTTTCCTTTACAATTCCAGGGCTTCAAATTTGGAGCACCATCCCTGTCGAGCCTTTTACCATTACCGCATATGTTCCAGTTGAAACCATGCATACCCTTTCGGGATACAACTTGTCCATGGTTGATCGAATAATCTATTTTGGAGTAGGCATTCGGGCTGATGGATCAATAGCTCCGGTTCCTTCCAGTCATATTCCTATTCTGAAAACCTGGAAAGAACAGTTCGGAATAAAAATTTACCTTGGTATCGTTGATCACAGCGGGTTAAGAACCTCTGATCCAAGAGGTTTTAACGGTATTCTCAGGGTCCCCCCCATGGAACAGAATTTTATCCAGAGCGTTCATTCCATTGCTTCAGGCGGGGTTTTTCATGGAATCGATATTAATTGGGAATGGCCCGATCCGGGCTGGGAAACCCAGGAATTTGGCAAGCTCTTATATCGCCTGACCGGAGAACTTGACTCGAGTTCCTTCGGAGTCTCGGTGGCCATGAGCCCTTGGCAGGTAATAGATAAGCATGTTGCTAACAGGCTGACTACTATTAATCTTATGCTCTATGATAATCTGGGATACCATTCCACCTACCCAAGGATGGTACAGGATCTTGATCGCTTCATGAAAACCACTGGTATTCATCCCTCCCGAATTTCGCCAGGTCTGCCTTACTACGGCCGAGGTATTGGAACCCATGGAAGAACCTGGTATAACGCCCTCAGCTACCGAACCATGCAACGTCTTTACCAATTCAACGATGAACAAGATGTGGTAGGGGGATTTTACTTCAACAATAAAAAAACCTTGCAGGAAAAAGTAACCCATAGTTTAAAAACTGGATTGGGTGGTGTAATGATTTGGCACCTGGGAATGGATATCCATGCAAAGGACTCTCTGACCCAGGTTATTCGCAGTACCATAAATGTACATACGGGTGAACCGGGTCACCTATGGGTTCTCATGGAAGAGGTAACCCATCAACCCCTCTTTATCCCCTACCAACCTGGCCAAGGGAATCATGAGCAGCCTGTTTTCCCGTTTCCAAAAATTCCTGCTGATCAGGATCCCTGGTACATCCCTGCAATTTTCCATTCGTTGAGTATGGGCCGAAAAGAAGAGCTATAATCCAGACTTTCATAATCATGGGGAAGTTTTCCTTCCCCAATAAAACGTAAATGAGAACGTAAATGAGAAACTACATTCCTACACGGATTTCCTGCCAGGCCCGATTATACAGCTGAATTGCTGGCCCGACATCAAGCCTGAACTCGCTGTTCGGAAGGTCATCTGTAGTATAGAATGGTTCAACCTGTCTGAACTCATTTGCTGCGGGTACCAAGCCGGGGTACGCATAGGCATCCATAATTCGAGCGTATACCTGAGGTCTGAGGATAAAATTGATAAATTCATATGCGAGATCAACGTTTTTTGCGTTCCTGAGGATCACCATAGAATCCAGATAGAGCCCCCCACCTTCCCGGGGAAACATATAACCTACATTCTTCAAATCCTGTTCATCAATTTCCGCAATTGCGTTCTCGGGGTAGGTAAAAACCATGAGAAATTCCTTGGTTGCAAATCCAGATGAAATGATATCATTATCGAATTTTACAACGCCTCTTTTCCATTGGTTTACCAGGTTCCTGGCCTCGATAATTTCTGCGGGGTTGGTAGTATTCAAAGAATAACCCAGGTATTTCAGGGCAGCCCCAATGACCTCCCTCATGTCATCAAGCATAACAATTTTTCCCTGGAGATCCGGACGGGTAAAAACACTCCAGGTATCTTCCAGTTCACCAATCCTGTCTTTCCAGTAAATGATACCCGTTGAACCAAAGCTATAGGGTACAGTAAATCGATTTCCTGGATCATAGGTATTCATTTCATGTACAGCAGGGTCGATTAACCGAAAATTGGGAATGCGACTCAGATCCAGCTCAAGTAACATGTTCTCTTCAATCATCAAGGGTACAAAATCCTGACTGGGAAAAGTTATATCGTATCCACTCCCGCCAGCTTTCAGCTTTGCATACATTTCTTCATTCGAAGTGAAATTATCATATACCAGTCTTACATTGAATTCCTTGGCAAATTCTTCAAGGATTTCATCGGGAATGTATTCTGTCCAGTTATATACATTCAACCGGGCTTTATTGCTATCGCAACCTGCGAAAACGATTAATACGGCCATTGCCACAAGGGCAGGCACAATTTTGTGTCGTAACCGTACCATTTTTTTCTCCTAGAATCAGAATGAACCGAACCAGGTTCGGCTTTTATTTTTTCACCAGGTATTTTACAAACCGTCGGGTTGTTAAAACCAGAATGACGGTAGAAAGAATAAGTACCACCGAAAGGGGGCGTATTTCCGGGGGAACTGTTCGTTTAATCGCAGAAAAGAGGTAAATGGGCAAGGTCGTGGAACCTGGTCCGGCAACAAAAAAGGTAACCACAAAATCTTCCAGCGAAAGAGTAAGAGCGGTAAGGAAACCAGAAATAATACCAGGAGTAGCTATTGGCAAGAGTACACGAAACAATATTTGATGTTCTTTTGCGCCCAGATCCTTTGCTGCTTCAATAATAGAGAAATCAAATTCATCGAGTCGGGCCTGCACCATGAGCAGGACAAATGGTAAAGTGAGACTCACATGGGCTACATAAATCGAGAATAAACCCAAGGGCAGCCCTACCATGGCAAAGAATGCCAGAATACTTACTCCAATAATAATTTCAGGAAGAATTAACGGCATGAAACTGACGCTCTGAAGCATTCCCTTACCCTTGAACTGATACCAGACCAATCCTATAGCTCCCAAGGTTCCAATGACCGTAGCAGTTATGCCACTACTCAGGGCAATAATCAACGAATTCCCAAAAGCTCTCCAAAGGGGTCGGGCATCGGTAAAAAGCTTTATATACCAGCGAATACTGAAACCTGACCAGGTCATGCTGCGGGCTTCATTAAAGCTGTAAAAAACCAGAACAAAAAGAGGCAAGAAGAGAAAGAACATGGTAATCCAGAAAACAAGTTTTGAGGTGGTGGGTTTGGTCATACACCCTCCTGAGGTAGTTCAACCTTTTTTACCGATTTGTTCAGGAACAAATATGCCAATAAGGCAAGGGAAGTAACGCCGGTTATGACAACCGAAATTGCTGATGCCAAAGGCCAGTTTCTGGTTCTCAGGACCTCGTTGGCAATGATGTTTCCCAGCATATAGCTGTTGGCTCCACCAACCAGATCAGGAATAGCATAACTGCCAAATGTAGGGATAAAAGTAAAAATTACCGATGCAAAAATACCCGCCCGAATATTTGGGAGCATAATTTTCCAAAGACTTTGGTGGTGGGTGGCTCCTAAGTCTCTGCCTGCCTCCAGGAGAGAAAAATCAAATTTATCGATGGTTGAATACAAGGGAAGGATTGCAAAGGGAAGATAGCTGTATACATGTACGAG
>SKVS01000048.1 GCA_007129335.1 Spirochaetaceae bacterium | reverse complement strand
GACTTTCTGGTAGATGATCCGGTATCCCTTTTTCCCGGGAATCCGGAGATTCGGGATGTAAAGGATCCCCGGGATCTTCCTGGTTGGGTTCCTGTGAAAGGGGCAATAGAACGCCATTTCCCCGGATGCCCGGTGCTCCCCTTTTTAAATACTGCTCTGACGGATTCCAGGCATTATCGGAGTATTACCGATGCCATACTCCGGTTTGCACCTATGAAACTGAGTCCCGGAGAAATTGATCGTATCCATGGGGATGATGAACGAATTAGTTTGAAAAATTACTACATAGGAATAGCATTTTACATAAGTTTGTTAGAAAATATATCTGATTCGTAGAGAAAAACTGCATTATATCAGACATGAATTCTACAAGACATGAATTCTACAAGAAATAAAGAGAGAGGACCAATGAATAATCAGCAATCCAGTTCTGCCCTGAAAATTGGTGTAAAAGCCTTAGGCATAAGCGCAGGAATAATCCTTGTACTCATGATAGTTTCGGGAATTCTTACCAGAATTCTTCCCTCCGGAGAGTTTGCCCGGGTAATAGAGAACGGAAGAACCATGGTTGTTCCCGGAAGCTATGTACTCATAGACAAGCCTGCCTACCCTGTTTGGAGGTGGTTCACCGCACCGTTCGAAATATTTGTTGCCGAGGGAAATGTTGCCCTGATTACCATAATTCTGTTTATTTTGAGTGTAAGCGGTTCTATAACTATTCTGGAAAAGGCGGGGGTCATGGAGTCTCTGATTCAATCCCTGGTCCGCCGATTTGCTGCCAATAAGTACCGGCTCATTGCAGTGTTGATTTTTTTCTTCATGTTCATCTCCAGTTTCCTGGGTATATATGAGGGAATGGTTCCCATGATTGTGTTTATTGTTCCCCTGGCACTGTCTTTAGGGTGGGATAGCCTTACGGGCCTTGGAATGAGTCTTTTGCCTCTGGCATTCGGTTTTGCTTCGGCTGTTACCAATCCCTTCACCGTAGTTATTGCCCAGCGAATTGCGGATTTACCTATTTTCAGCGGCTCGTGGTTGCGGATTATTTTCTTCTTTGTTGTGTACTTCATTATTACTGCCTACGTAACCCGGTATGCAAAAAAAGTCGAAGCCAACCCCCGGGCATCGGCCACCTATGCCCAGGACTCCATTCTTAGGGAGAAACTGGGAATTGCTGAAGGGGGAGGTCCCAGTACGGACTCTCAGGCAGGGCCGGATCATGGTTCAGATGATCCCCGGCATACCCGGGCAATGCGGTGGTTTTCCACCTGTGTTGGCCTTGCCATAGCCCTGGTATTTATCTCGGGACAAATCCCCGCTCTCAGTGATCTTGCGTTTCCTATCATGGGACTGCTGTTTTTGGTTGGGGGTATTGGGGGAGGGAAAATTGTCGGTATGGCCGGTGGTACAATTAGCAAGGTGTTTTTCGGTGGTGCCCTGAATGTTCTGCCCGGAGTCTTCCTGGTCATGATGGCCTTCAGCGTAAAGCACATTATTGTCAGCGGTGCAATTATGGACACCATATTGAATGAGTCAGCTCTGCTCATTGAGCAGACCCCGGGTATCGTGGCTGCATTTCTGGTGTACGGGGTAACCCTGATCATGAACTTTTTCATTGGAAGTGCCAGTGCCAAGGCGGTGCTGATGATGCCGCTCTTGACCCCTCTTGCTGATCTGGTTGGCATTACCCGGCAAACCGCAGTCCTGGCATTCGATTTTGGGGATGGGTTTTCCAACATGATTTTTCCTACCAATGCCCTGCTGCTTATTGCCCTGAGCTTTACGGTGGTAAGCTATCCCCGATGGATCGCCTGGACCTTTAAGCTCCAGATTATCATGCTCTTATTAACCAGCGCTTTTCTGGCCTTTGCTGTGCTGATTGGATACGGACCGTTTTGATTTTTAGGAGAAAAAAACATCATCTTAAAACCCTGGCAACCAGGTATTTGAAGAACAGGGGCCACCATGTTATTCATGAATCCCAATTCAGGTCTGATTTTCCCGAGGAGTTCTGGAAGCTTTGGAAACGTATTCGTGAGTATACCCTAACCAGTCCTGAGCGGGGCCTGGGGTTGTACATGGCTCTAAACTACCTTGAGGCAAATTCCCTGGCCGGCGATGTGGTGGAATGCGGGGTATATAAGGGGGGGAGCAGTATGCTTGCTGCCCTTAGTCTTCTGCAGAATAGGGACATACATGAGACGCATTCATCGGGGGTGGAATTTCGGCACCTGTGGCTTTACGACACCTTTCAGGGAATGCCTGTGCCAGGTAAGCAGGACAGGGTTGCCTATACCAATGAACCGGTCTCTCGTCGGTGGAAATCCGGCTGGTGGGAAGCCAGCGAGCAGGAGGTCAGAAAGAGAATGGATCAAACCGGGTATCCGGTAGATAAGATCCATGTCATTGCCGGGGATGTCAGGGAGACCCTTGTCCAACACAAGCCTGAGTCTATAGCCCTTTTACGCCTGGATACCGATTGGTATGCCTCTACCAAGGCAGAGCTGGAACACCTTTACCCCCTCTTGGTTCCCGGCGGAGTTCTGATTGTGGACGACTATGGTCATTTCACCGGTGCACGTCAGGCAGTTGATGAATACTTTGCCCAGCTTGGATACGCTCCGCTTTTAAACCGTTTGGATTACACTGGGCGGATTATGGTTAAGCCGGGGCCTGGGCAGTAATGACAGCTCTTTTGGGAGCTGGATATCCTTCGATGGTTTTGCTGGAATCCTTTGGATCCAGATAATCGGCCAGGGATTCAAACTCCATCCAGTCGGTTGCCCGTTGTTCGTCCCTTGTGGTCAGGGTTATGTCTACAATGCGGGGATTCAGAAAGCCTGATCTTTTAACCCATTTACATAATTCCTTAGCCGATGGAATGAACCAGACATTGCGCATTTTGGCGTAGCGGTCCTTTGGAATGAGCACCTCATCTTCGCTGCCGTCAATGACCAGGTTCTCGAGCACCAATTGTCCCCCAGGAAGGAGCTGGTTTCGAAGGTCTGAAAGATGGTCGAAGGGACTTTTGCGGTGTGACAGGACTCCCATAGAGAAGACCGTATGAAACCAGGGGTGCTGGGGGGATTGTTCCAGGGTAAGGGGAAAAACCAGGGCTGACTCGCAGTTTTCTGAAACTACGGCTGTTCTGCTGGCATAAAACTGGGCTGCATTCAGCAGGAAGGGTTCCACTCCCAGGGCCAGGGCTGCACCGGCTTCCACCATTCTCCACAGGTGATAACCGCTCCCGCAGCCCACATCGAGAACCCGTTTCCCCTTAAGTGATTCCAGCCCGGGCAGCACCCGATTCCACTTCCAGTCGCTTCTCCATTCGGTGTCAATGGTAATGTCCCCAAACTGCCAGGGTCCTTTTCGCCAGGGTTTCAAAGCTGTTAAGAGGTTGTGTAATTCCTGCCAGTCCGGATGATGAGTGTGGATATGGGAAAAACCCGGAACAACAATGTTGCCGCTGGCATCGCATGATGGGATCCTGGAATTTGAAGGCTGATATTTGCTCAGATTACCAAGAGCCTTTATAATCGAACGGTACTCATTCAGATGTCCGTGGGACTGGCTTTCCAGGTGGATATCGGATGTTTCTGCGGCCTCAGAAAGCCAACGGAAGTCCCGTGAGATGCTGGTGTTCGAGAGTAATGGTTTAATGAGCTGGCTGAATGGGTAAATCATGAGTTAGTATACTTGAAAAGGACCAGGCTATGAAGAACAATACCATTCCCGAAGATGAAATCCGCCCCCTGTTATTGAAGGCCCTTGAACTCCAGGAGCAGCAGCGAAATGCTCATGCCGGGGAACATTCACCTGCCGAACTATCAGGTAAGGGTGTTAGTTTGCAGGAGTTGAAGTCCCTTGGTGAGGAAGCGGGTATTGATTCCCGATTTATTGAACATGCAATGCACCTGAGGAATTCAGGGGGTCTAGATAAGAGTATTTCTCGGAAACATGGGCTCCTGGGTCGAGCCAAGCAGCTTGAAGATTCTCTCATACTCGATAGAGCATTAACTAAGGAGGAGTTACAAAGCTTATGTACCCGATTGAGTACCTTTTCTTATTACGGAGGTACAGGTTCGCTTGATAATTTGGGGCAATTGAACTGGAGTTCCGGTCATACTCCTTTGGTCCATACGGGTGGT
>SKVS01000247.1 GCA_007129335.1 Spirochaetaceae bacterium | reverse complement strand
GCGTCCTGGCAGGCCAGGCGGGTTGTTTCACAGGTCAATGCCAATCATATTTACGGTTTCTTGTTCACCCTGGTTTTACCCGAACTGTACAACCTGCCGGTGGTCCGGGTAGGTCCCCTCTGGTCCAAACCTGAAGATGGGGATCTGGTAGTTACTGTTCCCTCCATATTGGAACAGTGGCATTCCCGTGGGGAGTCTTCCCCGAAAAATTGCCGCATCATAAGTTCAACCGCACCCCTGCCCCCGTCCCTTGGTGCATGGTTTGAACAGAAGGGTATGCCTGTACTGGAAATTTATGGGTCAAGCGAAACGGGGGGAATTGCTACCCGTACCGGGAACTCCCGGGAATTTGAACTCCTGCCATACTGGAATCCAGTGACCTCCAGCGAATCGGGTATCCCGGATTCCCTTCTCAGGATTACACCCGAAGGAAATGAAATCGTTACTCCCCTTCCCGACAAGGTTTCCTGGATTTCCCAGCGGACTCTGGTACCCGCCGGACGAAAGGACAAGGCAGTGCAAATTGGTGGACACAATGTATTTCCCGACCGCATAGCCAAAATTCTGGAAAGCCTGTCCGGGGTGCAGGAGGCCAGGGTGAGAACCTATGAGGATCAGGGCCATACTCTGCTGAAGGCCTTCATTGTTCCTGACCATGAAAGCACCTTCGATGACCTTCAAAACTTTGAACAGGAAATCAGAAAGCAGGTTGCACCCTTGCTTGCTTCATACCAACGGCCAAGACAGTATACCTTCGGACAGAGAATCCCAAAAAATTCCATGGGGAAGGAACAGGATTGGTAGAATTCAGAATTCTAGGATATAGTTTCGATGAGATTACCGAAAAACATAGGGAAAAACTCAGAACAAAGAAAGGGGCTCTCCAATGGCGTTAATAAAAAGTGCCTTAGAATTGGCATTAGAAAGAACCAAAGATATTGCCGGGGATAAACAATCCCTGAAAGCAAAACAACTGAAGGAAGAAGGCATGCGCCTTTTTACCAGCATAATGGAAAAACCGGACTTCGATGCCCGGAAACAACTGGAAACCTTCCCAAAAGATGACCAACCAATTCTCAGGGAGGGTCTTTTCACCGTACTGATGAATCGAATCCAGCTGCCCTCCAGCGAACTGGCCCTGGGAGATCTTGAGGCGGTAGAACGGGGTCTTACCGCTCTCATGCCGAAAGAAAAGCACTTGAAAGACCTAAGAGCCCAGTTGGAGGAATTCTACAGCCAGTATCTTGCTGACAGGGAACAGCTTTACGATGCAATTGTCCAGCAATATGCCCCGGTTCTTCGTCAAAAAGAACAACAACTGGCAGCAAAAACCGGCCAACGGGTAACCCTTACCCCTGATCAGGACCCGGAATTCCAAAATTTTGCAAAAAAGAACATCGATCGGCTGGATTCCCAGTATAATGAAAGTATTAATCAACTAAAGGAACAAATCAGCCAATTCTTTCACAAAAAATAGGCTCTTGTACCAACCAGAAACAGTACCAACAAAGGCAGAGCAATGGGCAAAATACCCTCCAGCCAGGATTTCCTGAAGCAGGGAGACCGAAGAAACGTAACCGTAGTATTCACCGACATGGAGGGGTTTACCCCCCTTGCCCAACGCATGGATCCCGAAGAGGTCGACTCCCTCATGGGGACCCTTTTTGCAGAGTTCGAACGGATTATTCACCACCACGATGGAACCGTTGAAAAATATATTGGTGATGCCCTGGTTGCAGTCTTCGGTACACCGAGGGTTCATGAGGATGACGCTGCCCGGGCAGTTCATGCGGTCCTTGATTTCTACCGGATTGTTGAACGGCTGAATAAGAAACTCGGCCTGGGCACTATCCGCTTCCGCACGGGCATTCATACAGGACTGATAACAACAGGAAAACGGGGTGACCATTCGGTGGTCACCGGACATACCATGAACCAGGCAGCAAGACTCCAAAGTGCTGCTCAACCGGGTACCATACTTGCATCCCGTCAAACCCTGGATGAGTGCCCAACTGAATTTTCCACCGGGCCGGATAAGGTAATCCAAGGTAAGGGATTAGAAGAGTCTCTGGAAGCACGGCAAATCCTGGGCAAGAGCCCCCAAAGCCTGAAGGAAGAACGGTTCTTTCCCGGTCACGAACAACACATTCAGAATATGCTGACAAGCTACCTGCGTTTTGATGGAAGCAAGCCTGGCGGACTCATTCTCACTGGAATAGCGGGAATTGGGAAGACTGCAATAGCAAACCACCTCATTGGACAAATACGCCAATATCCCGGGTTTTCTGCACCTATTCTCCATGTTAGGTGCAGAAAATTCCAAAACCGCCCCTTTGCAGCAATGACCGATCTTTTTTTAAATCTCATTCACCTTCCCCAGGATGCTCCCCCCCAAACCATATGCTGTCAAATTGAAAAAAACCTGAACATCCCTGCTGTCGATCCCCATCTCTTTCCCTCCCTGGCGGATCCGGAACTTGGGGAATGGGATCCGGGTCAGTATTTGGAAATGTTCACCCAGTTCCTCGATGCTGCCATTAAAGCCGGAGAGACAGGTCCGTTTCAACCCATACTGTTCATTGACAATGGAGCATTCATCGATACTCAAAGCCTTGATTTTCTTCATTACTACGTTCAGAAAGCGAACCGATTCCCATTTACTATAATTACAGACCGGGAGCCCAGGGAAAATCTGGTATCTTTACTCAGGGATTCCCAGACCATTGAAATCCAACCTCTGGATATGGACTCCAGTTCAAATCTTCTTCATACCCTCCTGGATCATTACCAAACGACTTTATCACCCGAACTGGTCCAGCACACCTTGGCAACAACCCAGGGAATCCCCCTGTTCATTCATTCCTATGCCCGTTATCTGGCACAGATCAAGGAACCAACCAATACCCTGGATATTCCTGCATCAATACAAAATGTGTACCTTTCTGAAATTACCACATATAACGACGACATTCGTGATCTGTTAAAAAAGATGTCGGTATTCCAGCTGAGCTTTACCCTTGAGGATGCGCTATGGATTCAGGAGCATTCCGATGATGATCCAAACCTTGTTCGACGGGCCTTTGACTTCTTTCTCCAGCAAGAAATTTTCAATGTGGACCAGGATAATTATTTTTTCCGCCACGACGTGCATCGAAAAGCCCTGTACACCAGTTTACTAAACCACAATAAAAAAATTCTCCACCGATTGGTAGCCCAGCGAATGAGAATGCAGCCATCGCCCCATCCGGTCCGCCTGATTCACCACCTGAGCCGAAGCGGAGCCTACGATGACGCATACGAGGTATATAAAAATTCTTCCGACGGTTACATTAACATGGATTTCCTGCCATTTCTGGAAACCATGTCAGACATCATTCCTCCCGAAGACTTGAAGGGCAGGGTATCCCTTCTCTTTTCTCGCTGCACTATTCTGTACAACAATGGCTTTGTCCGGGAGGCAGATTCCATTGTCCAGGAAATGTTGTCCCTGGGAATCCGTCATAATTATCCGGAATTTGTCGCCCGGGCATACCATGTTCTTGCGGGATACAATACCAAAAGCTTCCGTTTCCAAAAGGCCTACTACTGCGGCATGAAAGCCCTGGACTTTTATACCCGTTCTCATAATCCCAGACCAATCATTAACCTCATTCAAATACTGATCCAGGGAGAAACCCTGCAAAACCATGAAAACCGGGCTCATCAACTCTTCCAAACCCTGAAAACCTGGTCTGAAAGCCAAACCGAGGACTTCTCTCAGTCAGTACTCCATGCCGAATCGGAGTTTCACTTTTTTCTCAAAGATTATTCTACTGCATGGACACTACTGCATCAAAATCAGCCCGAAAATAAACCCCTGGGATACCTGGACTCCCGCCTGGCTTTTGACATTTCCTGGCATCGTTTTGATGTTTCTGCGGCCTGGGAACTGGGTCAAACCCTCCTGGGTAATCATACCCTCGAACCGAGTAACCGATCCCGAGCCTGCTCCAGACTGGCGGTAATTCAATGGATACAAACCGGGGATATCCCCGAAACCTTCCTGAATCAGAGCCGATTCTACGCCCTGAAATGTCAGAATGATTTTGATATACTCAATGCAAACACCGAAAGAATCCAAGCCCTGGCTTCCATCCACCTTTTTGAACAGGCTAAACAGGAAGCCAAAGAAATTTT
>SKVS01000008.1 GCA_007129335.1 Spirochaetaceae bacterium | reverse complement strand
TGGCACGATTATTGCTTTATAGTATATAGTTTGAAAATCAAACAGAAAAAATAAAACACCAAGCCAGGAGGAAAAAATGGCACAGATACGAGTAACCCATCCAGCAACCTTTCTTTCAGATATGGACCGAATTCTGGATAGCATGTTCGACAATGTTCACAGTTTCGGCAAAATCGGAAGCATGACGAACCGGCATCCTGTAGTCGATGTTCTTGAGGATGAGCAGGGGTACAGCATAATTGCAGAACTCCCGGGAATGCAGGAAAACCAGGTAGATATAAAAGTGGACAACCGGGTTCTGACCATATCCAGCAACACTACTGTGGATAATTCCGGGGAAAAACGTTACCTCATTCAGGAAAGAAAACCCATGACTTTTACCCGAAGCTTTGTACTGCCCAAGGAAGTGGAAATAGAACAAATTCACGCTGAATTCAGCCAGGGATTACTTACCCTTCATTTACCCAAGATGGAAAAAGCCTTACCCAAAAAAATTCAGATCCAATCGGTCTAAGAAATTTTGATACAAGTTTGGGAAATTCAGTTCAGGGGAGTTGATATTCCCCTGTATTGAATCATACTTATGGTATGGTGGAATCCAAAAAAATCCTCATAGCCGAGGATGAAGCAATAAACCGGATGTTTCTGGTAAAAATAATTACAAAACTTGGTTACCAGTGCCTGGAGGCTAGAACAGGGAAGGAAGCCATAAAATTGTACCAGGAACATTCAGGGGATATCGGACTCATTCTCATGGATTTAAGCATGCCGGAAATGGATGGAATTGAAGCCACCAAAAAAATCAGGAGCCAGAATCCTGACATACCAATAGTAGCGTTGACCGCACACTCCAGTATGGAAGACAGGAATCTCTGCCTAACCAATAATATGAATGACATCATTATAAAACCAATACAGCTGCCCCAACTTCAGCAAACTCTGAAAGATTACATGGACAGCACCCTGTCCACAACCTCATAAGCCCCATTATAAATTCCCGCCTGCTTGTTCGCAAGAATTCGGGAAATATACAATGGAAGCAGATCGTTATCATGAATGAGTATGTCCAATAATTGCATAACCTGGGAAATTCGGGCTGTTTCCATACTCCCATCACCAATTTCTGCGCTATGTATTGCGCCCCAGGCCTCGTGCCTTCCCACCCTCTGAATAAACAGTTTTGGAATAGGATAAAAACTCAACTCCGATGGCTTTGTTACCAAAATATCGCATTCCCGAATGAGCAAGTTTGTGGAATAAACCGCTGGAAAGGTATCGCGGTGAAGAATTATATGGATTCCGGTAATATTCTCGGTCCCCATTCTACCTACCAAACCCTGAAAAGCTGGCCAGTCGTTATCCCATAGTTCATGGCTCAGTCCTAAATCCTGTAATGCAGACCGAAGCTCTTCGAGCCTGTCGTAATGATCTCCCATGTTTACCACAACCATTACCCTTCCAGCAGTAATATTTCCTTTCAGGTGATCCATAATTTTTACAAACTTGGACAGCTGGGCTCCTGCTCCTCCAATAGTTAATAAGAGCCGCCGGGCAGCGCCCTGGGTCATCCGGTCCAGCCGTCTTTGGCAGTCAGATTCAAGATTTGCAACCATCTCATGATCCACATAATGACCCGAGTAAAAAATACTTTTCTCCTCCATGGGGTGGAGCATGGTAATCGATCGGAATCCGTCTAGTCCCCGTAGAACCCTATCTCCCATATTCCGGAGGGTTCGATATCCCAGGAATGCTGATGGAGTCTGGACTGCGTGCACCACCCCGGGAGCAACATTAAATGCCAAAGGCATATTGTCGGGAATAATTGAAACAACCTTGGACATTCCTGCAGCCCTTGCAGCCCGGGCATTCCAGGGATGGGTTGCAATATAGGGGGTCGAAGGATCCAGTCCTGCGGGAATCTGGGCAAAAATCTCTGCCAAAGCTTCATCCCGGACCGTGGCTGAAAGAGGTCTGGCAACCTCGGCTGTTACCCTTTCCCAGATAAGGCGGTTGAATAAGGGCATTTTTGCGCTTAACCTGCTGCCCGAACGATACAGACCTTCCAAATAGGTAATGACACCTGCGGTGGCTGTATCGGGAAAACGGAGAAAATCCAACCAGTAGGGTGTCAGGGATCTGCTATTTATTGCCGAAGCAATCGCCAAAGCCATACGGTAATGGCCAAAACCCATGCGGATGGTACCCAGTACAATTCCTGGCTGGGGAGGAGTCCAAAGTTCCCGGTGGTTTTCCTTGTCTGGATCCAGAGGGATTATACCCAAAAGAGGGGGATTTGCCTTGGCTCTTCCTGGCTTAATTGAAATGGTATTTCCAGGATCGTAGCCGTACCGCCGAGCAAGTTTCAGCGCTTTCTTTCGGGCCTTCATAATACTGCCCTGGTCAACGGGATTACCAAAGAATTCCATACTGCCCCCTGTATATCCTTGTCTCACTTAATCATCGGTTCATGAAAACCAATGCAAAAGTATATTTATCCAAGTAAAGAAGAAAGTAAAACACTAATTGTGGAGTAAATGCCAGAATATACTTTGGCAATTCCACAAAATGTGTTATTTTCTCATTCAGGGTCAACCATTCCAGAAGGGTTTCAAAAAAGAGGCACCATGTCCGAGCATGAATTTTCACGCAAACTAAAAAGTCTCAGAAAAAAGCGGAGCCTCACCCAGAAAGAGCTGGGAGATAAGCTGGGAATTGGGCAAACGACTATTGCAAACTACGAACAGGGAGCAAGGTTCCCTGACCGGGATACCCTTATTCATATTGCGGATATTTTTGCTGTTTCCCTCGACGAACTGCTCGGGAGAACCACCGTGGCTTCTCAGGAACAATCCGGGAGAAATTCCGGCACAGCAACCCTCAAGAAATCCAACCCGAAATCATCGGAAAACCTGACCACTTTACGCAATGAATTCTTTGCCTGTCTGCAAAACAATGATATTGAACAGGCAAAGTCCCTCATTCTGACCCAGGCTGAAGAACCCACATCCATACCCCAGATATACCAGCATGTATTTGAACCGGTATTACTGGATGTAGGCACCCTTTGGGAACAGGGAACCCTGGATGTTTATACCGAGCACCTCATTAGTCAGACGATAAAGGAACTCATGGCAGTCATAAAATCCATGGCTCCAAAAAAACCACCTCGGGGATTACGTTTTCTGGCCCTGGCTGCAAGTGGTGAGCTTCACGAAATCGGCCTCCAGATGATCAGTGATTTCCTGTACCTCGATGGATGGGAAACCCTTTTTGTCGGTACGTATTTGCCAACCCAGGAAGGACTGAAAGCAATTCACCGTTTCGATCCCCATGTGGTAGGGATATCGGTAACTATGGATTACAATGTGGACGGGGCGAAGAATCTCATAGGTTTTATCCGGTCCCATCTTCCCCCAGCAAAACAACCCAAGATTATCGTCGGGGGCGGTGCGCTTCAGCGGGACAAAAATCTCTGGAAGACCCTGGGAGCCGATGCTACCCTCCAAAGTCTATCCGACGTGAACCTCATTGAGCAGCTCATATCATTCCCGAATTACCTGGGTCAATGAAACAGTTTTGAGCTCCTGGGCAAGGGAATGCAGCTCCATTCCCAAAGACTGGTTGTCCCGTACCAGAGGCACCCTCTGTCGAACCCACCGAACAACCTGCTGTAGAGACTGCTCCCTGGCATCGGGAGCTGAAGCGGTTCGACCGGCGATCTCCCAGGCCTGAGATGCCACAACCAAGCCATGGGCTACTATATGGGCCATGAGATCGGCTTGTTCCGCAAGTTTCCGGGCAGAAACTGTGCCCATACTCACCACATCCTGATTTCCGCTTTCGGTTGGTCTGGACAACAACGATACCGGACTAGCTAGAAACTGGGCTTCAGCAGCCAGGGCACTGGCGGTTATCCCAAGAGACTTCAGTCCAAAACCCGGGGGTATGGATTCGGGATATCCCAGGTTGTGGGGAAGTCCTGAAGTCCCCTCCAGGAGAAGTTGAATTTGCCGATCTACCAAATTCATAGAGGAGGAAATGGCTATTCGTAAATAATCCGCCGCTGCAGATACATGGTTACCCATAAAGTTTCCCGTATGGTACGCCCTTCCCTCTTCATGGGAAAAAAGGGGGTTATCATTTGCGGAGTTTAACTCCCTGGTGAGAACCATGCCGGCA
>SKVS01000098.1 GCA_007129335.1 Spirochaetaceae bacterium | reverse complement strand
TCTGCGAATATCCCGGGTGGAAAGCATGGAGGGATACGCTGAAAGTTCTGATATTCAAATAGATGGTGATTTTGATGAACTTTTAAATACCATCCAGGATTTGCAAAGAGCGAATGCCCTTTTGGTCCAGGAGCGGAATACCCTGGAAAACGATCTCAGGAGAATTTTTGCCATACAGGGTTATTTAGCGGTGGTTCGGGATGATTTCTCCCAGGAGGTTCTCCGGGGCTTTGATCAGGCAAAACCCGCAATGGGCAGGTGGATTTTTGGTAATTCCGGCTCGGTTCAGCAAACCGATCAAACACAGTTTTTTGCCAGGCTTGACCTCCCTCTTGTTCAGACCGACCAGGCGTATTTATATACCTTTACCGGCCAGTCAACCGGACCTGGGTGGGCTGGTTTGGGACTGCATCTGTTTGGAGAAAACTCTACCAGACCCAGGGGATATGGCTTTGGGGATAGCCTGCTGGTTTGGCTTACCCGGGATCCCCAGGTCTACGGTACTGATCAGACCTATGTTGAACTCTACCGCTCGAGGGACGATGTGAACATGGAAAGGGTTCTCCACGCGGCAATCCACGACCCCCTTGATTCCCCTCTGGCTTTGGAGATTCTGTACGAACCCCGGGAAGATTACATTACTATCAGGGTTAACGGGGAAGAGAAAATCCGGTACAAAACCTGGTTTGGTGTGGATTCAGGGGTTCAGGTTGCTCTTCGCAGCTTGGGGACAGCCAGGTTTGAGGATCTGAGGGTTTTTTCCCGTTAAAATCATTCCTTAGGCCGGGTTTTTCCTGACTTTGAGAACAAGAAAAACCCCATCCTTTGCATCGCCGGACTGGGATGCAAAGAAACGAAGGGATTGCACCAGTTCATTCGCCAGGGTAACTGCAGATCGGGTACTGTGTTGTTCTACAACCGATCTTATTTCCTTGAGTCCGTATTTTTGATCCATGGACCCCGTCTGTTCCATGACATCCTGAGAACAAATGATGTAAAGATCGTCGGGCTCGAGAGTATAGGCTCCAAGTATAGGGGAGAATTCTCCCAGAACACCCAAAGGCTTATTTTGTTCCGGTGACTTTAACCGTAATAGGGAACCGTTTCTATAGAGAAATCCCTGCCCGTGGGCCATATCTGAAGTCAATAACCTGTTCGACTCAATATCCGCTTCAATGAAGAAACTGGGAAATCCATGAGCCCCCCGGAAGAGTTCGAACAGTATTTTGTTCATTACCCGGACAATTCTTCCAACACCCCTTGTGGGATCATGGCCCCATAGGGAGCCATAGAGGGCTGAGCAGGCCATAACACTGGATACCCCATCTTTCGGGAGCTCAACCAACCCCATGACAATCTTTTTCTTTCCCATGCTCCTGCAAAAGTGGAAATCCCCGCCCATGTCCTGGGTCGATACCGATGCCTGGGCTCCTTCGAGCTCTTTGATGTTCATGGTGTAGGAGTTTCTGACCAGGTTGCGGCGAATTGTTCTGGCGGTGTGTAAATCTGTTGCGGTTTTTTGCGATAGGTGAGCCAGCAGATCTTGAGTGCTGAGAATGCCAAGAAATTCTTTGTGCTGGTCCTGTAAGGGAAAAAATTGATGATGTTCCCCTTCCTCCAGGGATTCGAGGGTCTCATAAATGGTATACATGCTGGTATCGCCGTAAAAAACCGGGGCCTTACGGACTGCCCGGGTAACCGATTCTTTTTGCATGACATCTCTGCCAAAAGGGCGCCCGAGAAGATCGAGAAGGTCTCTGCGGTATAAAATTCCCCGGACTTTCTGATCTTTATCGACCACTCCGACCGCGGGAATATCCGGTTTTTCCACCACAGCATCTGCGACATCAAGGAGTTTGCAATCCTCATTGACATACCACCGGTATCGGATAAGTGAATTAGCTGAGGTTTTTGAACTGTGTACTTCCCTGGACTGTTTTAAAGGATGGGAAGTGGAATTGGTACTTCGTGCCATAATGTCCTACTATGCAACCCTATCAGGGAAAATTCAAGTAAAACTGCTATATGGATGTAATCTTTTTTGATTGAGTCCGCAATGTTCCCCGATGAACTTGATTGCTGAGGAAGACTCCCTGTATAGTAGTGGGGGAGTTGGAATTAGAATGAATAGGGACAACCATTCTCATGGTTTCTTTCGGTACATGCTTCTCTTTGGGTGTCTTGGTTTTTTTCAGGGAAGCTCGGTTATACCTGCGGTATCCCGCCCTCCTGTGGAGACCCGTTTTCAGGAACACAGGATTTATCGAAAAAGCCGAATGGCCAGTATGGTTATTCCTGGAAAGTCTGCCCTGTGGCTCGATAATTCCCGGGCGGTATTGGAATTGCAGCCCTATTTGGATCAGGACTATCCAGATCTGGCTCTTTTCCATGCACCGGAATTTCGAGACAAGGTAATTGATTTCTTTATTGGGGTAGCAAGGAACGAGGAAATTGCCCTGCTTACCCTCTATTATTCCGATCGCTTTTCTGTCTCACCCTTGTTGGCCTTTTCAGTAGCATATTACGAAAGCCGTTTTCTCCCCCGGGCGGTTAATCAGAATCCCACTTCCATCGACAGGGGCGTTTTTCAGCTGAATAATCTCAGCTTTCCCCATCTGGCAGAAGAAGATTTTTTCAACATTCATGTGAATATTTTTCATGGTATACGCCACCTCGAATGGTGTATTTCTGTCACCGACACCTACGAAGCCGCTCTCGGGGTGTACAACGCCGGGTTATCCCGTATTCGTCGGGGTGAATATCCCGCTTCTACCCTGGTGTATATTCGGAGGGTCATGAATCACCGGGAAACCTTGGAAAGGGAACTTATTCATTATTTGGCTTCGTTCATGTAGCGAGAGGTTTTGTGCACTTTTTTCCTGTTCCGTTTTGTCCTGTAATATGGTAGGTTTCGCTTATGAAAGAACAGGAAGTAATGCCGGTAGCTTTCCAGGGAGAGCGCGGGGCCTACAGCGAAATGGCGGTACGAACTTTTTTCCCGGTTTGCGAGCCGGTTCCTTGTAAACATTTTGCTGATGTTTTTCAGCAGATCCGTTCAGGCCTGGTCAGGTTTGGAGCGGTTCCTGTGGAGAATGCCCTTACCGGTTCAATTCACGAAAACTTTGATTTACTCCTACAGTATGCGGATATTAAAATTGTAGGTGAGGTAAAAATCCGGATTCAGCATTGTCTTATCGGAAATCCTGAGGCCAGGATACAGGATATTCAACGGGTGTATAGCCATCCACAGGGTTTACTCCAATGCGAGGCCTATCTGGATCGGTATCCCGGCTGGGAGCGCTACCCGTACTACGATACCGCTGGCTCGGTTGCGTACATCATGGCTGAGGGCAGGATCGAGCATGGGGCTATTGCCAGCTCCCTCGCTGCAGATATTTACGGTGCACAAATCCTTGCCCGGGAAATTGAAACCAATACCCATAACTATACCCGGTTTTTTGTTCTTGCCCTGCAGGATGCACCTCAGCCGGAGAATCCTGACAAGGCAAGCATAGTGTTCAGTACCCGGGATAAACCGGGAGCTCTTTTGGAAGCTATGCAGGCCCTTGCCCAGAGAAACGTCAATCTTCAAAAAATCGAAAGTCGGCCGATCCACGGCAAGCCCTGGACCTATATGTTCTATTTGGACCTGGATCTTCCCCGGCAGAAGGACTTGTTGGAGAGCGCACTGGATGACCTTGCTCACCACAGCGAGGATCTGCGCGTTTTGGGCAGGTATACCCGGGCCAGGTAAAATTCTAGGTTTGGATCCCCAGTTTCTTCAATTGCTCGAGTTCATCCTTCTTGGCAATGTATTCGTGTTTCTTTTGGCTTGCGGCTTGCAGGCTGTTCTGGATTGCTGTAGCCTCATTCTTTGTGCCTTTGATCTGTTCCCGCTGACTCCGGGTAATTTCCACCTTAAAAAAGGCATCAAGAGCTTCCAGGTGTTGGAGAATCTGGTTTACCTCTACAATGTTCTTTTCCAGAAGGGTGAACAATTGATCTTCATCAGCGCTTCGTAGTTTTTGGTAGGTTGGTCCCTGTTTATTCATGAAACCTTGAAGTACCCTGCTTTTCTTTTCTACCATGGTACAGAAGGTAGTAAAATTTATCTCTTTCGCAACATGGGCAGTGGTTTGGGGATCAATCAGTTCAATATCGTAGAGAATGTCCGAGTCTTTTCC
>SKVS01000332.1 GCA_007129335.1 Spirochaetaceae bacterium | reverse complement strand
GGTTTGCTCGAGGCAGCAATGGCAATTACAACCCTCTGTCTCATACCTCCGGAGAACTCGTAGGGATACTGTTTGTACCGAATTTCCGGTTGGGGAATACCAACCCGGGCGAGCATGTCGATAGCTGCTGCTCGGGCATCGGTTTTATTCATGTGCCGGTTCAGAATCATGACCTCGCTTATCTGATCTCCAATGGTTTTCAGAGGGTTCAAAGCAGTCATGGGGTCTTGAAAAATCATACCGACTTTTTTTCCCCGAATAGCGCACCATTGTTGTTCGGTTTTATAATTTGTCAGTATTTGGTCGCGGTACCGGATGGTTCCGTCGCTGACCCGGCCGTTTTTATCCAGCATACCAACCATGGACTTGGTAAATACCGATTTACCCGATCCCGACTCTCCAACAATGGCCAGGGTTTCACCGGGATACAGATCAACCGAGACCGAACGGACGGCGTTCAGAATCCTGCCTCGGACGTTAAAATCAATACACACGTCCTGAGCACTCAATATTGGGTCTTTTTTATACATATCACTCATGGCTCATTTTCCTTATTGATTGAACTCACCGAATTACTGGTGATTTTTGGGATCCGATGCATCGGCAAACTTATTTCCCGTAATGTAAAAGGACACGGTAATCAGGGTCAGGACTACGGTCGGCCAGGTCAACTGGTAGGGATATAGCAGGAAGGTATTCCGGCCCTGGTTAACCATGTTTCCCAGGGATACTGTGTCCAGGGGAAGTCCCAGACCAATGAATCCCAGAAACACTTCCGATCCAATAGAGTAGGGAATGGTAAGGGCTGTTTGCATAATGATAATGCTCACCAGGAATGGAATAATGTTCTTGGTTAAAATTCTTATTAAGGGTGTGCCCAGACACTGGGAAGCAATATTGTATTCGCTTTCCCGCAAGGACACGACCTTGTTCCGAATAAACATGGCAATGGTAATCCACCCACGGCTGGACAGGGCTATAACGATTGTCCAGAAACCCGGACGCATAATGTAGGACAGAAGGATCAAATACACCGTTGCAGGAATATTGGTAATAATGTTGTAGATTTCCATCATGATCCGGTCGCTTTTTTTCACGTAACCCCAAAGAGCACCGGCAAAGACTCCAATACCCACATCAAAAAGGGCAATAGTAAAGGCAAGAAGTATGGATGTTCTTGTGCCGTACCAGGTTCTGGCCCAAATATCCCGGCCTAATCCGTCGGTTCCGAACAGGTGGGTTTCGGTGGGAGGACGGTTCCAGGTAGAAGTATTCAGAGACACCTGATTTGGGTTGGTGGTTGAAATAGCAGGGTACAGGAAGCTCATAGCAATAAGGCTCGCCATAAGTATAACCAACACTATGGATAGCTTGCTCTTGAGAAATGTCCGAACGGTTGACTTCCAGTATGAGTAATTGGAGTAGCCGATGAGTTCGAGCTTTTTTTCCGAAGGGGGCATGCGCATGAACATGACTGCGTTTAATACGCCCTCGGGGACTTCCTGTCTTTCAGGTCTCTCAATGGCTTTTTTGGGGAGTTTACCCCTTTTGGTATATTTCGGTCCCAGGGTAATTTCATTAGACATGGGCAACACTCCTTTTTTTCTTCTTTTCTGCCAGGCGGATCCGGGGATCTACAACAACCATGAGAAGGTCCCCAATGAAAACTCCCAAAACCCCAAGGACCGAGTAAATAAGAACAAGAATCTGTACCAGATTATTGTCCTGCTGGCGGATTGCGTAAACCAGAAGCCCTCCCATACCGGGAATAGAGTAAATACTTTCAATAATGAGAGATCCAGCAATGGTTAACAGCAGCTGTACCGGCAGGTACTGGATCAGAGGCACCACGGCGTTTCGCAAAATATGGTGCCGCATGATGTACTTTGAGGTCAGTCCCTTAGACCGGGCAAAGGCCACATAGTCCCGGTTTTCCTCATCGACCATGAACCTCCGAAGCCAAATGGCGTACCAGGCAATACCGGTCAGCGACAGGCTCACCACCGGAAGAACCCAGGTAATAGGCCAGTCGTCATAAAAAATCATGGGCCAGCCCAACAGACCGGTAACCCATATTTGAATAAGGAACAGGTATATCAGGCTCGGAATTGCCCGGACCGCAACAACGTAGGCAGTTCCTGCATGGTCAATAAATTTGTCCTTGAACCGGGCCATTGCAATACCCAAACCGAACCCCATAATGACGCTGATTACCATGCTCGACAGGCCGAAATACAGGGAATAAGGTACCTTTTCCTGTAGAATGGTGGTTATGGGTAAGCGGGGAAAAACGGTAATCGACCGGCCCAGATCCCCCTGAAATACCTGTACAAGGAAATTTTTCAATTGGACAAGGGGGTGATCCAACAATCCTATGCTCCGTAAATAGGCGTTCCGGGATTCCTCGGTCATGTTAATAAAGTCTTCCCGGGTGAAGTATCCGCTGGTGGGCATGAGCCTCAGCAGAAGAAACACCGCGGCAACAACAATTAATATGGTAATTATGCTCTGGAAAAAGCGTTTTATAATGTATCTTGTCATACCTTCAGACTCCAATTCTTGAAATCAGGATCTCCGGGAGGGGTCCCTTCCCTCTGGCTGTTTGGTTTTCCAAGATCCTCAGGGGGAAGGGTTCCTGCATCCCCATAATGGAGGAAGCAGGAACCCGAAGTTCGATCAGCTGTGTTTTACCATTTTACTGCTGCATTGCCCGCAGTTCTGCTCTGAACTGGGCTTCAAGCTCGTTGTACTGGGCAGTGGTAATAGGTTGTGCTTGGAGCTGCATACCCTTGTACTTGAACCGGGTTGTTCCGAATCCACCCCGTGGATACGTGAAGGGCAGGGTATAGGACATGCTGTACGAACCGCCGCCGGATCTCCAGGGAATGACGTAAACTTCATCGATCAAACGGCGTTCTGCCTGGCTGAACAGTTCGTACCGTTCCTGAATATCGGTAATTTCATTAGCTCGGGCTACCAGGTCGTCGACAATGGGGTCTGAATACTCGCCGTCGTTCACACTTCCCCGGGTTACAAGCCGGCCAAGCTGGGCCATGGGGTCCGCAAAGGCAAAGCGGAAGCTGTCGTAAGCCAGGTCGAATCGGCGGGGCCTAATTGCTTCGTTGAACATGGAGTCGACGTATTGGCCAAGAACCAGTTCCACCTGTCCCTCGAAGGTCTCCCGAAGCATTTCCTGGAGAAGCAGGGCTTCCCGGGTATCGGTTGAGTCGTTGGAGTGAACATACAAAATTTGTACTGGTAAGCGTCCATCAACACCGAACTGGGCAATAGGAAGCATGTCCACAGTCGTAGGTTGTACGCCCCGGATATTGCCATTTTCATCAACCAATTCGGAAACAGCTTTAGCAAAATAATCCCGTGCCAGGGCAACATTATACGTGTCCCGGGCTTTGACTTCGGCCAGCAGGGGATAATCGGTGTAATCCCGGCCGTAGTTATCAAAAATAGTGTCCTCGGGAATAATGGTATTCCGCAAGAGTCTTTCGGGTTCGAAGGGGCTGTACAGTTCCAGGAGTTTTGCCCGGTCAAGACCGTGGTACAGGGCCTTTCGGAAATTCAGGTTATTAAAGAATGCATTTGCTTCGGGATTGTCCGTAGTAAAGTTCATTGCGAACCAGAAGGTAACCGAACTGGTTTCTGCAAGATAAATTTTGTCTTCCCATTGGGTTCCCTGAAGAGCAAGAACCTGGTCCCCCTGGAGTGTTGTTGTGTTTACTTCTCCCCGTTGGAACATTTGCAAACCAATTGCACCATCGGCAATTTTCTGCATTTGAATTTCGTTTACGGTAATGTTATCTGCGTCCCAGTAGTAGGGATTCCTTCGCATGAGAATGGATCGGTCCCGCTGCCAGTCTGCCAGGTAGTAGCCTCCGGTATACAGCATTTGTTCCTTGGTGTTACCAAAATCCTGAACTCCAACCCGTTCCAGGAATTCTTTTTTCACGGGAAAGAACAGTTCGGTTACCAGGTAGGACAGGAAGTAGGGGGTTGGAGCGGTCAGAGTATACTCAACGGTATTATCATTCAGCGCTTTCACACCGACCTCAGATTCAAAGGTTGCCAGTACGCCTTCCCGGGTCAGATCTTCGTAAAGACCATCATCCGCGTCTACCAGGTCCCAGTAATAGTCGTTCAGGCCGGTAATGAGTCGACGGATTGTTCCCACGTTTCGAATGTCGTTTGC
>SKVS01000161.1 GCA_007129335.1 Spirochaetaceae bacterium | reverse complement strand
CTTTTCGTACCGGAGCGAAGCGCAGGCTTGGCACGTGTTTTTGATGGCGCAGCCAATCAAAAACCGTGACAAAGAAAAGTTCTGCTCGAAGTCAATGTTATGTAGATTATTTATCCTACTTTCTTTTTTATATGTACCTCTGGAACGGCTCCCAATGCTTCAGCCACCTTTCTTAAGAATTTCAAGGAAAGATTCTTATAATTTCCTGACTCTAAACGAGCAATTGCAGGTTGGGATGTTCCGATTTCCTTTGCTAATTCCATCTGTGTAAGATTTTTTTCTTTTCTTAGTTCGATGACTTCTTTCGCTAGAATAAATTCTTCTTCTAATTTTTCATATTCTTTTCGAACATCTTCATTTTTAAGCAAGTCATTTTTATATATTTCATAGTTTGTACTATTCATTTTTTTGTCCTTTCAGAAAATTATCTCTCAATTTTTCAGCTCTTTCGATCTCGATTCGGCTAGTTTTATTAGTCTTCTTAACATATCCAGAAGTAATGACGTAAATTTTGCCCTCTGAATGAAAATAAAACATCCGTACTATATTTGAAGCTTGTTTTATCCTAAGTTCAAATAGATTATAACCGCTTAACTTCTTGGAATGGGGCATCGGCAACTGCGCACCAAATTGTTGAAGTAGATGCAAGCGTTCGCAATACTTTCACTTGCATCTTGTACTCTAAACTATCCAAAAATTCCTTCGCTGTATCAAGCAAGTGGATTTCATACATTAGTAATTATACCATATTTGATATGTTTTTTCAATTCTTTTTCAGGGAGACAACAATCATATTCCTCCGAGCTTTAATTCCTCGTTGTTCAAAAAAAGCTTCCTTTCCATTAAATGTTTCAGCAAATATTGATTTTTCTCCATATTCTTTAATTAATTCATTCAAAAGTTTTGATCCAATGCCATTCCTTTGTGAAGATGGACGAATAATAATTTCTGCTATCCAGGTTGTACTTTTATAATCAGTTAATCCGCGTAGAAATCCAACAAGATCTCCTTTTTGCATAGCAAAATACTTGATTTGGCTATTTTCAAATATTGCCATTACTCTATCACTGTCATAATCTTTTTGTTTTCCCCACCCGTTTTCTGTGTAGACTTGGATTACTTCCTGGAAATCTATTTTATTCATAGCCGAAGTCAGGATTAATTGTGCAGTTTGTATATATACCACCTCATTCTACACAACAATATTAATATGGTGCAATTTGGGCCGCATCTGGAACTCTGCGTACCTTTTTTCAGGGGACTCAAATAAGCAATGAATCCAGTCCCCACTCCACAATTACCAATGCTGCTCATTGACCCACACCCCAACCGCCCTTACAATAAACTAAGAAAACCGCTTATGCGAACCACTACATCCACCGTACCCCAAGGAGGCCAACCATGGCAGCCGGATTTTCCCTTAGTCTGTATCCATTTGTTTACAAAGCCCAGTTCAACGGCCAGGGCTGGATTGATGAAATCCAGGAAAAGCCACACCGCAGCCCCGAAGAAGAATCGGCCATGGGTCAAAGCGACCGGGCTTCCCTGCTGGCAAGCCGGAACAGCTTCCCCGACCTGCCCTTAATCAACTACACCACCCAATACGGTATGGGCTGCTTCGAGGGCCTGAAAGCCTTTCCCCAAAAAGACGGGAGCCTGAAACTCTTCCGCCCCGATGCCAACGCCGAACGGTTTTACAACTCCATGGAAGGGCTGCGCATGCCCGCCTTCCCTAAGGATAAGTTCGTCCAAGCCTGTGTAGAAATTATCCGGGCTAACGCCAAACTGGGCTTCCGGCCCCAGTACAAATCCGAATGGGAAAAAAACCACTTTGTAAGTGCTGACTCTATTTATATACGTCCCTTCAGCTACAGCGAGGGAGGCATTGGGGTAAATTTGAGCGTGAACCCCTACGTAGTCATTGCAGCTACCCCGGTGGGCAGCTACTTCGATCCCGATGCCAGCTCCAAAGCCGTAACCACCGACCGGGTCCGAGCCACACCCCGGGGCACCGGCTGGATAAAATGTACAGCCAACTACGTAATCCCCACCCTGGCCAAAAGAGAAGCCATTGATGCCGGCTACATGGAAGCTATTTTCCTTGACGCTCAGCACCAGACCTATATTGAAGAGGGATCCAGCTGCAACTTCTTCGTCCTGCTGAAAAACGGCAAGCTGGTAACCCCAGCAGTAGAAGACCGGGTACTGAACGGCATAAACCGGCGAAGCATTATGATCCTGGCCGCCGAACGGGGCATTACCGTGGAGGAACGACCACTGAACATAGAAGAAGTTCTTGCCGACGCAGTAGAGTGTTTCGTAACCGGAACCGCAGCGGGGGTCAGCTTCATTGAATCGGTAACCCACAAGGGTCGAACCGCAGTTTTCAACAAGGGCAAAATGGGCCCTCTGACCGAAGACCTTTTAACCACCCTGAAAGGTATACAATACGGAGCAGTTCCGGATAAGCATGGATGGATGGTCGGTGTTGAGCTATAGTTAAACTATGAAAAAGAAAACTTTCTCCATCCTTATTTTATGCCTCCTTTTGACCCTGGTAATTCCTGGCCTTGCCTTTGGCCAAACCTCCATGGTTGTGGGAGACATAGATTATTTCGAAGGCCGGGTAAACATTCACCGGAACGGTCAGCTCCTGGACTGGCGCACCATAGACTTCGGCTTTCCTATTGAACAGTTCGACCTCATTGAAACAGGGCCCGACAGCATGGTGGAACTAAGCCTGCGCGGCCCGGTCAGCGGCAGTTCCCGGGTTATTATTCGACCGAATACCGCATTCTCCCTGGAGCACGTGGAAACCACCACCGAACAACAAAGCGTTTACCAGGTCATGCGGGGTTCAATCGGGGTTCAATCGAGCCAGCGGGCTCCCAACGAAGGCCTGCGGGTCCGCAGCGCTACCACAGCCATGGGGGTTCGGGGAACAACCTTCGATGTAACCGTTGCTGTTGAAGGGAGTATTCTTATTTCCGTATCCTCCGGACTGGTAGAGGTGGAGGATGACCGGGGGCGCAAGGCCAACGCCCAGCCCGGCACGGTTGTACAAAGAATTTCCGACCAGCCCCCCCAAAGAACCGCTGTCAGCGTGGAAGACCTGGGCCTGTACCAGGACTTCTGGGTAACCGGACGAATTGAAGCCTTCCGAGCCGGAGCCCCAACCTTCATTCAGGCCTTTGCCCGGCAGCACCGGGAATACTACCCCCGGTTCCAGAATGCCTACAATCAGCTGCTTGCCCAAAGGAATACCCTCGAGCGCTTCGGCCAGGCCAACAGCACTGCCTCAATGGGAAGTCTCATTCAGGCAAAAACCCAGGTAACCCCGGCTATTGTAGCAATGCGCTCCATTCTCCCCCTGTTCGAAATGACCTTTTTCCGCCTGGTAGATCTGGAAGAATACCACGCCGAAGGTTTCGGCCGCACAACCATTGAACCCGGACTCAGTTCCGACGCTTTTTTCCGCACCTTTGCCCAGGATGCCCGGCAAGTAAATACCATGCTCGCGGTAACCCGCTACCTGTTCAAGCTCTATGCCCAGCTCCACGAGGCAACCGGCGGCGGACCATCCCTGCTGGATTCACCGTTCGGAACAAGCCCCCTGGCTCCCCCGAACCTGCCGGGATCTCCAGGCTCCAGTCCGGCTCCCACAACCCCGGGCAGCGGCCTTCCGGGAAGCAACCTTCCCGGAAGTACCCAACCAGGAAGCAGCCTTCCGGGGGGTACCTTCCGTCCTCCCGGGAACTAGGGAGCCCTGACCCATGAAATACTCCCGGCTTTACCTCCAGGATCAGGAACAGTCCAAGTCAGAATCCTCTAATCCGGGCATGCACAGCCTGCTCCAGGGCGGGTATTTGCGGGAAATTGGTCCGGGACTTTACGGCATTATGCCTATTGGCCGGCGGGTCATGAACAATATTACCGAAATAATCCGCAAAGAACTTACTGCCATTGGGGGTGAGGAGTTTTTCCTGCCCCTGCTGAGCCCCGGAGAACTGTGGCGGGAAACCGGCAGGGACCAGGTCATTGCCCACGACCTGACGCCGTCGCAGACCGCGTCGCTGGACAAAAGCAAGATCAAGGGCCTGGCCACCGACGCCGGCGGGCGAACGAGCCACACCGCCATCCTCGCGCACGCCCTGGGCATCCCGGCCATCGTGGGCCTGGGCAACATCACGCAGCAGATCGCCTCGG
>SKVS01000086.1 GCA_007129335.1 Spirochaetaceae bacterium | reverse complement strand
TAAACCTGTACAACTATCCCCTCGATATTGCAGAAAACATTCATTGGCTGGAACAGGCTCTCAGGGCTGATTTTGCAAACCCCCTATTTGCTCTATCCCGCATTTCCAATGAAAGAGAGTGGGAAAAGTACCGGAACCTGTTTACCATGCAAATTAATCTGAAACTGGTTGAACTCTACCTCATGTGGGGCACACAACATAACAAGTTTGAAGCCTATTTTTACAATGCTCCCTGGAGAGAGCAAAACCTTGCCAGTCTCGATAAAGCTCAACTCCTTTTCGAATATGCCTTGGTATATTGGGAAGAGGCAAAACGGTACTCCGATGAGGCAGCACGATTTCGCTGGCTCTACCTTACGGATGTTCAGCATTGGGAAGACCAGAGCTATAGGATTCAAACAGGGGATCTCAATTATCAAAGAATCATTGGAAACCATCTGTCCCGTCTGGAAGAAGTTCGGCAAACCTTCCTGGCCATGGATGAGAACACCTATTAGCTAAAGCATTCACAGGATCAACATGCCATCCCCATAGGAAAAAAACCGGTATTCCTGCTGGATTGCCTGATTATACGCGTCCAGGATCTTGTCCCGACCGGCAAAAGCACTGACGAGCATGAGTAAGGTTGACTGGGGTGTATGAAAATTGGTGAACAAGGTAGATACAACCCGAAACTCATAACCGGGATAAATAAAAATAGACGTCGAAGATGAACCACTGGCCACCTGCCCCGTCTCGGGGGTATAGGCTGATTCCAGGGTTCGTACGGAGGTGGTCCCAATGGCAAGAATCGGCCGCTTCTGAGCAAGAGCATTATTTATTTGACTGGCAGCCTCAGGACTGATGGAATACACCTCTTCGTGCATTCGGTGCTCCTGGACTACCTCTGCCCGTACAGGAAGAAAGGTTCCGAGTCCAACATGAAGGGTAACCATTGCCCGTTCTATACCCATGTTATCCATTTTATCCAGTAATTCCTGGGTAAAGTGAAGACCCGCAGTAGGAGCAGCCACACTCCCAGTTGTTTCGTTATAGACGGTTTGATATCGATCAGAATCCAATGAGGAATCTGCCCTTTGAATATAGGGTGGCAGGGGGATATGCCCATGGATATCTAAATATTTGTCATCCACCGGCTCATTGAAAGCCAAAAGGCGAACCCCTTCGGGATATTGCCCGATGATTTGCCCGGTAATCCCCTGGGGAAAGGTATAGTTCTTCCCAATGCGTTGCTTTTTTGCTTTGCTTACCAGTGCCTTCCATCGAAAACCTTCCGGAACGCCAGGGTCGCCGTCGGGACCAATGAGGAGGAACTCTACAATTCCACCGGTCTCACTGGTACCGAAAATCCGTGCTTTTCTTACCCTGCTGTTGTTCATAACTACCAGGGCGTTCCGGGGAATATATTCTGGAATGTTTCCCAGAAAATCGTGGGTACACTTTCCCGTAAGTCGATCCAGAACAAGAAGCCGGCTATCTCCCCTTTTCTCAGTTGGTTCCTGGGCAATGAGGTGCTCGGGCAGATGAAAATCAAAATCCGATGTTTTCAATTCTTTTTCAAAATGGTCATTCATGGAAATAGATCTCCCTGCTGTTCCCTGTTGGGTGCAATGGATTTGTGATCCAGTTCTACCCCCAGGTGTCCATAGGCGAGACTGGTTACCATTCTTCCCCGGGGAGTTCGCTGGAGGAATCCCTTCTGAATGAGGTATGGCTCATAAAAATCCTCCAGGGTATCGGTTGACTCTCCTATGGATATAGCAAGGGTTTCTGCTCCTACCGGACCCCCTTGGTAGAATTCAATTATTGTCCTTAAAATTCTCCGATCCTGCTCTTCCAGACCCTGTTCGTCTATACCCAGTCTGGTGAGTCCCTGTTCAACGAGGTCTTGGGTAATGCTTCCGTCCCCAAGAACCTGGGCAAAATCCCGCATCCGTCTGAGAAGCCGGTTAGCAACCCGTGGAGTTCCCCGGGAACACCGGGACAGCTTCTGTGAAGCTTGCTCATCCAGGGAAATATCGAGGATGTGGGAACTTCTTTGGATTATGAGCTGTATTTCTTCCGGAGGGTATAAATCGAGTCTCAGATTTATTCCAAACCGGGAATACAGGGGACTGGAGACCATGCCTGCCTTAGTAGTCGCTCCCACAAGGGTAAAAGGGGGAACAGGGACTCTCAGGGTACGGGCAGCGGGACCCTGGCCTATAACCCAGTCAATCTGAAAATCTTCCATGGCAACATACAACATTTCTTCCAGAGCCGGCCTGAGTCGATGAATTTCATCGATAAAAAAAACCGATCCTGGGGTTAGACTGGTTAAAAGTCCGGCAAGGTCCTTGGGTTTCTCCAGGGCAGGTGCGCTGGTAATGCGAAGTTCTGCATGCATTTCATGGGCAACTATTGAAGCCAGGGTAGTCTTTCCAAGACCTGGAGGGCCATTGAGAAAAATATGGTCCAGACTCTCTTGCCGTTCCCTGGCTGCAGCAATAAAAATACCGAGGTTATCTTTCAGTTCCTGCTGGCCCTGAAAATCTTTTAACAGCGAAGGACGCAGATTATTTTCCATATCATCAAGAGGTTGAAAAGAGGGGTCAAGGAAGGTATCATTCTCGTTCACAATCAACTCCACAGGTTTTTTGGTTGGCGGCTAGCTCAATTGTACTATACAGTTTCTCAGTAACATCCCCTCAAACTGTTCTCGTTCGGCTTTCTTTAGCTCGGAATATACTCCAAACACGTCTTGATAACTGGGCTCTCCATCCTGGGGTAGAATGCCGCATTTTTTGGCAGCATGGATTGATTGTTCGGGTAATACTTCCCGTATCAACTTCCTTTCAAAGCCCATAGCCACCAGGGCTTCCTCCATATCGAGGAAAAGGGCTTGATTCTTATCCCGGGGAGCAGCTGATTGGGATTCTCCTTGAATTACCAGCTTACCAGCCAGGGCAAGGAGAATTTTTTGTGCAGTCTTCTTTCCCAGTCCGGGAACCGATTCCAGTCTTTGTACATTTTCCGTTTCAAGAGCTGTAATAAACTCTGTTGGAGAAATTCCCGACAAAATACGAATTGCGGCTTTCGGCCCAATTCCCTGCACGCTGGTAAGTCCATGGAATGTTTGCTTTTCCGCCTGGTCAATAAACCCAAAAAGCTGCATTACGTCTTCCCGGTGGTGAAGGTAGGTAAGAATCTGCACTTCTGACCCATCTCTGGGCAGCCGGGAAAGAGTAGTAGCTGAAGCTTCCAGGTACCATTCCATACTGCCAGCTTTCAGGACGAAGGCATCGGGGAATATTTCTGTCACAACACCGGTTAATCGATAGATCAAAACATCCTCCCATGGGCACAGGCAATTGCAGCACCAAGAGCATCGGCTGCATGATCGGGTGTTGGTAAAGTCTGCAATCCAAAAATAATCTGAATCATTTTCTGCATTTGCAACTTATCGGCCTTTCCCTGACCAATGACCGATTGCTTAATATGATTCGGAGAGAATTCAAAAACAGGAATTGAATGTTCGGCCAAGGCAAGGAGAATTACCCCTCTGGCTTGGGCCACCGGTAAGGCACTGGTTACGTTTTTGCCAAAAAACAGGGTCTCCATCCCGGAAAGAACCGGTTTATATTCTCCTATGAGACTGTTCAACTCCCTGTAAAGAAGCAGCAGTCTTTCTTGCGGCTTTTTCGTACTTTCTGTCTTAATAACACCGTAGGTTAGGCAGACAAGCCCTCCACCCTGCTTGCGGATGAATCCATAGCCAGTAGAAGCAAGGCCCGGGTCAATACCCAAAACAATACTCATTGATCCATATCAAAATCGTCTGGTAATTCGAGATTTGAGGATACGGTTTGCACATCATCATTATCTTCAAGGTTCTCAATGAGTTTCAGAACCTTCCGGGTTCCATCGTGATCCAGGGTCATGGTGGTGTCAGCAACAAGTGCAACCTCAGAAGAGCTGACCGGAAGCTTCTGTTCTTCCAGAGCTTTCAGCACTGATTCAAAATCTTCTGGAGATGTAAGGATTTCCACGCTGCCTTCATCGGTTTTTACATCTTCAGCTCCGTGTTCCAATGCAAGTTCCAGAATGGACTCTTCATCCAGATTTTCCCCCTCCAGAACTATAATTCCCTTTTTTTTGAATGGTCCAAGAGGTGAATTTGATATAGCATAGGATAAACAAGTAGCTCGTCCTCTGGATGCATCTGTATAT
>SKVS01000109.1 GCA_007129335.1 Spirochaetaceae bacterium | reverse complement strand
CCTTGAGCCCGTGGGCCTCTGACCGCAAGCCCTCCATGTCACCGGTGGTCACAAGCCTCCGGATTTCAATTATTTGGGATTTCGACCTTTCCATATAGCCTATGAGCACCGATCTGACGGTATCTTTTTGTCCCATAAATGTGTCTAAAAGCTCTTCCGAATCGAATACCAGCAAATCGGCGTAGGGATTTGGGGGATGGGCTTTTTTACCGAAGGAAAGCATACCGTCGGTGTTTTGCGCTTCGGGCACGGGGGGGATTTTTGGATTCTCCTTAGCCTTATTAGCATTGTTAGCCTCCAATGCCTTCCCAGCGGATGGGGGCCCCATCCACTGGGTCAAGACTTTTTCCACATCTTTTCGCCGGAATGGTTTTCCCAGAAAATCATTCATTCCTACAGCCAGGCATTTCTCCAGCTCGCCTTTGACGGCATTTGCTGTTGCTGCAATGATCGGGGTGGTAACTCCTAAATCCCGAATACCCCGAGATGCTTCGTACCCATTGAGTTCTGGCATATGAATATCCATAAAAACCAGGTCGAATGTGGCTTCTCTGGCTGCCTGAACAGCCAGGGCTCCATTTTCAACACTGGTTACCTTCATTCCCAGGCCTCCAAGAATTGTTTCGAACAGCTTTCGGTTAACCTCGTGGTCTTCCGCAACCAGTACCTTCTTTCCCGTCCACGATGTTATGGATGACTCAGGGGATGGTTTCATTCCCGAAGATTCTTCTTTGGTTTTTGCCTGGCGGCTCAAGGTGCGGGGCGACAGGTTCTCATCGGTATCGGTATTGTCTGAAAGGGACTCCAGGGACTGTACTTCCGTTTCCTGTTCGAGAATGTCCCTCAGGGCCGTAAGGAGTTCCTGTTTGGCCAGAGGTTTTCCCAGGTAGTCATCGAACCAGTGCAGAAGTTTCATTTTAGCTTCGGTGCTTCCTGTGCCCCTAGGACTCATGAGAATGAGTGCGGTGTTATGAATGGTGCTGTCCGAATTGATCTCACTGGCTAGCTGCCAACCGTCCATTCGGGGAAGGGTAAGATCAATAAGAGCAATGTCGAAGGGCTTCCCTGCTTCTACAGCGGTTCTGAGTAATTCCAGGGCCTGTTCTCCCGAAGGGGCTTCTTCTACCAGACAGTTCCATTCCCGCAGGTATGCAGCAGCTATACTCCGGAGTTTGGGATTATCTTCTACAATGAGGACCTTAGCTCCCAGGTCTGGAGGAATGAGGTGGGGTGCGGTGGAAGATGTTGTTACGGAAATAGTCACAATGAAGGTTGATCCATATCCCTCCCTGCTTTCCACCCGAATTGATCCATCCATGAGTTCGGAAAGGCTTTTGGCAATGGAAAGACCAAGACCCGTGCCTCCGAATCTCCGGGTTGTAGAACTGTCTACCTGGGTAAATTCCAGGAACAGCAGATCCAGCTTTTCTTCGGGTATCCCGATACCTGTATCCTGAACACGAATGGTTATTGTTTCTTTATCCTGCTCGACCCTGTGGGACATGCATTCCAGGGTAATTTCCCCCTGGGAAGTAAACTTAACCGCATTGTTAAACAGATTTACTACAATTTGACGTAAACGAACCGGGTCGCCCTTCACTTGCAAGGGTACCTGAGATGCCAGGAAAACTCCGACCTCAATACCTTTCTTGTGAGCTTCCAGGGCCACCAGCTCCACAGCCGATTCCAGGGTTTGGTGTAGGTTGAACTCAATACATTCCAGACTGAGCTTACCTGCTTCAATTTTCGAGAAATCCAGAACATTATTTATGAGTTCCAAGAGAACCTCAGCAGCAAACTGAATCTGACCGGTGTATTCAGACTGTTCTTCATCCAGCTCGGTTTCTCCCAGAAGTTCACCCATTCCAATGATGGTATGAATTGGAGTACGGATTTCATGGCTCATGTTGGCCAGAAAGTCACTCTTCATTTTGGCAGCTTTTTCAGCAGCCTTCATTGCCAGCTGGGAGTTCTCCTTTTCAGCGACCAGGTACCGTTCGTTTTTCTTCTGGAGGGTAACGTCCTGAATAAATCCGACGTAGTACAAAGTGGTATTTGTTTCCCGTTCCTCGTGAACAATAGAGAAATTGATGTTCCACCATGTGGAAGGAGTCATTTTAAAGGGAAGGATTACACTGGAAATTGCATCCACCGTAAACGAGGTTTTGTTTCCAGGGGTTAATCGGAGAAACCGCTCTTTCACCGGCCCTGCGTGTTTCTGGTGAATGTAGGACAGAAAATTCTTGCCACTAACATCGGTTGGATCTTCCTGGACCAGAGCGTGGAAAGCCCGATTTGCCATGCGAATTGTGAGATCATCGTTGAGAATTACCATTCCAATAGGCGATTCGAAGAATACCGATTGAAAAATGGGGGAACTTTTCATCGATTTACAACGACAGGCTCAAGACTTCAGCGGTTTTTTGAAGAACCTGCTTGGGTTTCAAGGGCTTAATCATATAACTTCTGATTCCATAACTTACAGCCTTTATAACACTTTCCTGTCTGCTGAGGGCAGAAAACACGATTATGGGAATTTCATTTTTCTTTTGTTTTAAATATTCCATAACCTGGAAGCCGTTCATTTCGGGCATCATGAGATCGAGAAAGATAAGAGAAAAATCGTGCTTATCCATATCCTGAACAAAAACTTTTCCATTGGGGTAAACGGAAATCCGCCATTTTGACTGGCTGAAAATGGTTTTTACCAATTCCTGGATAACCGGATCGTCATCCACCACTGCCACTTCCAGGGACTGGCCCAGGATTCCCGTTTCCTGTTCCTCGTAACCCAGGCGAATCAGTTCCGTCCCTTCTTTTTTCGGTGCAGTGGATTTCAGAACCCGATGCAGGGCATCATCTTCGTGTTTTCCCAAGTCATGTTTGGTACCCAGAAGCCCTTCCATAGCTTTTTCAAGGTGAGGGGTGGCTTCAACACCTTTGAGAACTTCGGTTCCAGCAATGATTTCCGCAATAGCCCGGTTCCCTGTCAAAACCCGTATGAGCTTGGTGTTCGACTGTGCTTCCGTCATGATGATAGAGAATAAATTCAGGAGTTTATCCTTGTCTCCTTCTTCCAATTCCACATCGCTTACCATGACCAGGACCTTGGGAACCTTTACCTGGTAGAGTTGTTGCAGTTCGGTAATTTTATAACGCAGTTGCTCGATCTTGTGACGATTCAATCCCCTGGCTATCTCAATAAAGAGGATTTCATCGTTGAAATGGGCCTCAATAACGCAGGGTGTTTCGTCAGTATTCATTTTAATCCCCGAGACTTCGGTTATAGCCTTTGTCAAGACATCCATTCTCAAGGGTTTGAACAGTATCTTATTGGCTTTTAGCTTGCCTAAATGCACCACTGCGTCTTTGGCAAGTTTGGAGGCCATAATAATTACCTTTGTATGGTGAAGGTTCCGATCCCGGTTCCGCTCTTCCAGAATTTCCACACTGCTTCTTCGGCTCAGGTAGTAATCCATCATGATGATGTCCGGGAGATTTCCCTTGATTTTTGCCAGCCCGTCCAGGCCGTTTATTGCGGTTACCGTTTCAAATCCCAGGGATTGGAGCTGGTTCTCCAAATACTCCCGTAACAGAGGGGATTCATCGATTATCAGAATTTTCTGCATGGCTATATCTCCACTTATGGTGATGCGGATTACGAATCAATGGCAAGCTCGGCATGATATTCCAGGAAAAACGCATCAATAGCTTCAGTATAAGGGACTTTGGCCGCGAAAAATAGTGTGGACTTCAGAAGATTCGCTATTTTTGGTTATTCCCATCCTGTTTTTTTGCAGATTCCCAAAGGGCATCCATTTCTTCGAAGGTTTCCGGTCCCATGACAATGCCTTTATTCTCCATGGCTTTCTCTACAAACCTGAATCGTTTGTCGAATTTAGCATTGCTTCGTTGAAGGGCTATGGCTGGATCAATTTTTAAGAATCGTGCAACATTTACCACGGAAAAAAGAAGATCCCCCAGTTCTTCTTCCAGATGATCCTTTGACAAGTTGAATGACTCCTGGGTTTCAGTAAGATCATTTGATAGTTCTCTTGCACGCCAAGCCTGACGCGTTTCTTCCAATTCTTCAGAGATCTTATCCCACACAGGCTCTGCCTTGGTCCAGTCAAACCCTGCTTTTGCAGCCCTTCGCTGTAACTGGTAAGCCCGCTCCAGGGGAGGCAGAGCATGGCTGACCTTGTCCAGAATAGAAGT
>SKVS01000276.1 GCA_007129335.1 Spirochaetaceae bacterium | reverse complement strand
TGAAAAAACTACTATTCGGGCTGGGGTTGGCCCTGCTTCTCAGCACATCACTTCTGGCCCAGGAAGACACTTACATTTTTGAAAGTACCCATTATCGGGTGCGATCCCATTTGAGTATGGAGCATGCAGAATTAGCGGCAACCAAAATGGAAGCGCTGGCTACGCTGTATAACAGCTTCTTTCACTTCGACACCCAGAGTCTTGGACATAAACTGCGGGTGCAGATCTTCGATTCTAAACGGGATTTTGATCGCTACTTGCTGCGTCTCATAGGAGAAACCCGGGATGAATTCGTGTATCTCCATTACAACGATGTGAGCAGAAGCGAACTTGTAGGGTACGCGGTGGACGACAGTTTTTCCGATAAATCTATTGCTCACCAGGGCTTCGTTCAGTTCCTTAGATCATTCATAGCAAATCCCCCGCTTTGGATCCGGGAAGGTTTTGCGGTGTATTTCGAGGATGCGGAAATCGATTTGAGCTTTGGCGCGGCAATCAACCGGGAAAATCTGAGCTGGCTTGAAACATTAAAAGACATTCTTTTCGGAAGCAGGCAGGCTGAAGCACTGACGCCCGAAGAAATCCTGGCAATTGATGTTGAATCTGCCCGTGATACCATAGACGTGTTCTATCCGGAAGCATGGGGAGTAGTTCATTACCTGCTTAACAGTCCAATTCGCAGCCACAACCGGATTCTCTGGTCATCCATCAGCGCAATGGAACCTCGAGCAAGCCTTCAGGAAAATTCCCGCAGAGTTGTTGAGGCTGCTTTCCGCTGGGTGCCCCAGGACGATTTGCTTGAATCATTCCTTACATATTTCCAGGAATTAAATACTTACCGGGAACTCATTGAAGCAGGGGTAAGTGCATACGAGCGGGGGGATTTGTTTCAGGCTGAATCCTATTTTGTACAGGCTATTGACCGGCAGGACACCAGCTATATTCCCTACTACTACCTTGGCCTCATTAACTACGACAGGGAGAATTTTGCCCTTGCCCAGTTTAACTATAAAGCAGCCCTGGATCGTGGTGCGGATGAAGCTATTACCCTGTATGCTCTGGGAGTAAACGCCTTTGCTGACAACCGCTTTACCGAAGCGCAGGAATTCCTGCAACAAACTGTTCGCCTGGACCCTGCAACATTCGAAACCCGGGCAGCATTGATCCTTCAGCGGATGGAGTACTAAGCAGAATTTTTCCAGGATGAAGTAATGCTTTACCCAAAGCAGACTTTCTAGTTCATGACTGGTCCCTGCAAAACCTAAGGGTTATGCGGGGACTTTTTTTACTATGTGCGTTTACCTTGGCAGTGTCCCGGCCTTCCTAAACCGGTAGGTTACCCTGGGATGGTCTTCGGCGTTTGCGTCTTTTGCGTTTTTTAGGCTTATCGTTCTCGTCAACTTCCCGGGTTTCCAGCTCCCTTTCCAGGGTATTTACCAGAATTCCGGTTTTGAGTACCCGGGAACGCTGGCGTATTAGAAAGAGTACAGCCTGCTCCACTTCCTTGTTAGCAGGGCTCACTGGCCGAATGAGATCTTTTACGCCCTGGAATGCGGGAGTAAACACATTTTTCTTGCTGTCCTTCCAGGGACTGGCAAAATAAAAATAATCCGCACATAAGTACGCTAAAAACCGGCTTCTCCGATCTTCTCCCTCTGCATTGACATGGGCATCCAGTTGTTCCAGAAACCGCAGAAAGGATGCTTTACGCTCATCGCCACCCGGGGAGGTAAACTGATCATGAAACTGGGGAAGCAAATAGGGAAAAAGCCGATAATCCATGAGGGCAAGCATGGTTTCTCTGGACCTTCCTCCCTGGAGTATCTTGAAAACCTCTTCGCTTAATCGGGAAGTAGATATTGATGCCAACAAGGGAGCGGCTTTCTTAATTTTTCGACCCAGGAGAAAAGGAATTTTCGACCGGGTGGAAACAGCGTACTTGACTCCCCGAATGGTTCTCACCGGGTCTTCAATGAAAATTTTATTCACGGGTATGATTGGCTTGAGAATATTCTTTCTGATATCCTCCACTCCGGTTGTAAAATCGACTATGTGACCACTTTGTGGATCGTAATACAAACCATTCAGGGTAAAGTCCCGACGCAGGGCATCTTCTTCAATGTCTCCGTACACATTCTTAAATCCCTCTGCATCCCTGGCACGGAACGTGGAAACCTCAATGATCTTGTCTTGAGGGAAAAAAACATGAACCAAGCGAAACCGCTTTCCTATGATTCGGGAATTTCGGAACAGTTTACGGATCTGGTTAGGCTCGGCACTGGTTGCAATATCGAAATCCTTTGGATTCTTCCCAAGAAGAAGATCCCGAACCGCACCCCCTACAATATACGCCTCATACCCCGCCCGCTGGAGCCTTCGGGTTATTTTTGCAGCATCGTAGTCAATACTTTGAGGATCAATGGAATGTTCATTTTTTGTGTATACCAGGGCCTGTTTTGCGGGTCTACCCCCCGGTCCAGCCTTATAACGAATAAGCAATGGTGTTTGCCTCTTTTCCAAAAGTTCAATAGTTCTCGATAGCTTGTGTTCCATACTACCTAATGTCTTGATTCCTGACAATCCTCCAGGGCAAACCTCTTTATAGTTGTACCAATGGGTAAAGTATTGCTATTCTCCGGTTATGGTATATTCTGCCACACAGGGACAAGAGCAGTTAAATAGAATGGGAGCCCAAAACATACCCACCTTCTTCCTCATAGACTACAGTGCACAGCGGTGGTTTGTGTCCCCTTTGGCAACCCTCCATTCATGGAATCTTGGGTTTAACTTTCACCGGCCTTCCATTCCCGAAAACAGCCGATCCCACTTTCGGGAAGGAAATTGGCATAACAAGAATTCTACCCCGGAAACCGTTCGCATTTCCCATACCCGCTTGCCAAGCAGACAGGACTACCTCAGAGGTTTTGAATTCATCCAGAATCAGCAACGAATGGGTAACAGTTTCCTGTGTAATTTGACCTTTCCCAGCAGGATTGATTTGTCTACTGACCAGCCCCATAGCAAAGCCCAACCCCATGAACTACTGTATCGGGTCTTTCAGCAGACCCGGGCAGAATGTCGACTTCTGGTACTGGACCCCAGAATAACGAACAAGCCCTTTTGTGTATTTTCTCCCGAGGGATTCGTCTCAATACGGGACGCAATTATTGACAGCAAACCAATGAAAGGAACAAGACTGGCGCTGCCGGACAGGAATGTCCAGTCGGAACTGGCCGCCCTCATGGCAGACAACAAAGAAGATGCAGAGCATAGAACCATTGTGGATCTTATTCGGAACGACCTTGGTATCATTTCCCAACGGGTTTGGGTTGATTCCTACCGCTATGCCCAGCAAATCCACGTACCCAAGGGCATTCTGTGGGCAACCAGCTCCAGAATCTGCGGTCAGTTACAAGAAGACTGGCGTTCGGAAATTGGTACAACCCTGGGAGCTCTCTTGCCAGCAGGCAGCATTACCGGAGCACCCAAAAAGGAAACCTGCCGTATAATCGAGCACGCCGAGGTAGACCAACGGGGGTACTACACCGGGGTTGCGGGGGTTCTGGGGCCCTGGGGACTGGATTCCTGGGTTCTCATTCGATACATTGAGCATGATGGGGACGGATTTTGCTTCCGAAGCGGCGGAGGAATAACCATTTACAGCAAGCCGGAGGATGAGTATGCCGAACTGGAAGCAAAAATTGCCCTGCCCCGGGGATAAAGGGGAAATTCCCTGGGTGGGCAGGCTCGACTACCAACCGGCAAGCCAGGAAAAGGAACCCTTTGTCGAGTCCCTCGCCCTGCGAGGTAACGCCATTGGTAATAGTACCTACCATCAAATGCGGTTCGACAGAACCCGGAAAGCCTTCCATGACTACCTTGCCTTGTCCGATTCCCTGCCCCCCATTGATCTTCAACAGGAGATTTTCCGGGCATACGAGCCTTGGTTGAACAGCCTCCCCCTGGACATCAGGAAACGAATTGAAAATAGCCAGATTGCCCCTCTCATTAAGGTACGGGTTGTCTATGGTTTACACATTTCCGCCATTGAATTCCAGATATATACCAGGCCTTCTTATCGCTGGGCAATTCCAATCCGGGTCAGAGACCTGAAATACCGGTTTAAGTGGAACAGGAGAGATATGTTCGATCGATTCTGCTCCAACCTGGGACCAAGAGAATACCCCATTTTCATTTTGGATGGATTCCTGACCGATGGTCTAACTG
>SKVS01000009.1 GCA_007129335.1 Spirochaetaceae bacterium | reverse complement strand
TTTGTGAACAAGGTTTAATTCAGCATCGGTCCAGGGTTCATCACCGAGTTTATGGAGCATGCAGGAAATCATTAACTCCATAGGTGGATTTTTCTGCTTCCTGATCCTGCGGGCGTACAATACTGTACTTTCGCTTGCTTCGGCGTTCATTCCTGTATGGATCAGCGAATCCAGGGTGTCCCACCCGGAGTAGATCATCAGAGCAATTTGTCGGCCGGGTATAGCTGCAGTCAGACATTTACCGAAGATTACCGGTCGTTCGACAATAACTGCTTTTGTATTATTGTGGTGGGGTAAACCAAAATGCCCAAGGCAGAGCTCGTGTTCAAAGGCACACCGACAACGGTCTATTCGTAGAACTCCCCCGGGAAGCATATAATCCGCCAGATCAATAATATACCCCACACCGTTGTTCGGTGGTTTTCTCATGATTGCCTGACGGTACAAGACACTATCCCGGTAGCCGTTATACAACATGGAATCGCAGGTGGTGAAATGGTTCTGGGTAGTCTCATTATTCAGTTTTATACCCGTGAGGTAGAAGTTAATATCATCACCCCGCAGATCCCGGGGATCCAGACTGCGGAAACTGTATTCCATAGCGGTCGGACCACTTGCGTCTTGATCCTCCCAGGGAAAGTGGGTGGAATACACCAATTTGGAATAATTCGGGTCTCGATAGTATACCTTGCCAGGATAAATTTCTGATGTTCCGGTCTTACCGTGGTTTACCAGGATCAGACCAGGCTTATCGAGAACCGAAATGTGAGAAGAGCTACCCAAGGTTTCCCAGAATCCTTCGTTCTCCTGTGCTGTCCAGAATGGGTGGTTCTCCGGTATAGCTAATGCAATAAAGGGCAGAAACATCAGAAACGGACTGGCCGAACAGCTGTAGTTCTGGACCGCAAACTCGCAATGGCCATAAAATCCAAGGCTGGGAATATCATTGACAAAAAAATCCGGATGCTGAACAAATTGCAGGAGTGAACCGGAACACAACCTGCGGGCAAAACCTGGTTCAAGCGGTGAATCTTCTTTGAGCATGAAAGAAACAATGAAGCCCCCGGACACCCAGGTGCGGTAACAAATGCTTCGTGCCCACATATTAATAAATCCATCTTTACCAAAAAAGTTTGGGTAGGTTTCGAAGAGCTTGATAGCCGAAATATCAATCGCTTTGGCGATCTCTGGGTAGTAAGTGTCACCAAAGGTTCTACCCCAAATAGTTCCGTACACAATGAACAAACTGATGGTGTAATAATTATAGGTTTGCTCCAGGTACCAGCCATCCCCTGAGTGATAGGAAAGAATCCAAAGCAGGTGATCCTCCAGTAATTGCTCATCAATTGCAAAGCCTTTCAGCTTCAGAAAAGAAAGGGCCATTATGTTGAAAATTCTCCAGTTGTTTTGAGTAGTCCGGTGGTGCGCCCAGGCTGATATGGTGGCTGCAATTTCTTCCTGTTGTTCACTGGAATAATCATTCCATAAAACATCGGGCAGGAGCAGCAGGGTTTTACACAGGCCACCGAACTCGCAGGTGAACTGGTAGGTGGCATCGGGCAGAGTTTCCGGAAGGGGGACAGAGTTCGGATTTCCCGGTGTCAGAGCTCTATACAGATGAAAGGAATAATAGTCCTTCAGCTTGATTCCTCGGATTGTTACTTCAGGTTCATTGTGAATCAGAGGCCCGGCAATGGTGAATGTTCGTTCCAGGGCTTCGAACATGCTGGACACAGTTCGCCAGGGTGGATCATCGGGCTGGGGATAGGTTTTTCCTTCAACCCAGGGAAACAACAGGGGGTCGGAAAAATCCTGAACGTGAGTAAATGCTCTGTCCAGAATGTAGGTTCCCAGCTCAATATATTCTGCTCTTCCCATGCCGGTGAATGGACTGAGCTCGTAGTTAGGGTTTTCGGGTGAGTAGGAGTTAGTCATGGGTTCATAGTAAAGGTCAGTTTTAGTTGGGGGTATCAGAAAAAGACCGATTTTTAATTGAGTTTGTTAGGGTAGGACTGGTTTTTTGGTTATAATGAACATGGTTTATAAGCTATTTGTTGTTATTCTTGGAGGTGATTCATCATGACCCTTACAGATGTGCTAGCACTCTTCGAGTCTGAACAGGATGACCGGGGAATAAAAAACTGGGATGCTCTCGGGGCAAAAACAGCCGGGTTGAAAAGCTACGGCATTGGACTTACCCGGCTGCGTAAGTTGGGCAAGCAAATTGGCCGAAATCGAGAACTTGCCCAAGCACTTTGGAAAACCGATATTTACGATGCAAAGGTTTTATCATTATTAATTGATGATCCTGTCCTGATTACTCGGGAACAGGCTGAAAAGCAGGTCGAACAGTTGGCTGGAGGTATGCTTACCCATGTTTTTGCTTCCTGCGATGCTACTCTGGCAAAAACTTCATTTGTCAGAGAGCTTGCAGATTCGTGGGTGCAAAGTGCTGATCCGGTACGCAGGGATTGCGGTTACGGACTTCTGTATGAAATTTCAAAGTTTACCGGAAAAAAGGCTCTTGACGAGGATTATTTTCATAACTATATCCTGTGGATTAGTGAACAGATTGGTTCTGAAGCAGAACCTGTTCGAATGTCCATGGGAACAGCCCTGATGGGAATAGGAAAACGAAGCCCTGCTTTGAATCAGGCAGCTCTAAAAGTTGCCAGGGACATTGGTCCTATAGAGTTTACCTCCTCCAGTGGTGCTTGTGAGCCGTTTGATGTTGCGAAACATTTGACCTCTGACTGGTTGAGGAAGAAGTTGGGGGGCTAAGAATATTGAGATAATCCGCCTATCACTCTCCCAGCGTGACAAAACTCTATCATTTAGTTAACACTGTTAACCTGATGATAAATCAACACCAAGAAAAAATTCTTAAAGCTGCTGAATCTCTTCTTTTAGAGAAAGGTTGGCATTCCCTATCAATCCGGAACCTTGGAAAGGTTCTGGGAACCTCCGGACAGGCAATCTACAAACATTTCAGAGATAAGGATGAAATCCTTCAGTCTTTGATCCTTGGCCACTATCACAAGTTCCTTAGCTTCGTAGAAGAATTTTCAACTATGTATATAAAGAATTCTTTGATTACTTATGAATCAGAAACGAACACAGATACAAAAATCGAATTGGTAAGACTCCAATTGGAAGCTGATGGAATGGCTTGCCTCCGATATTGGATGATGAATCAGGCAATGAATCAGGCAATAACACTTTAGGTGACTTTAACTGGTCACGATTTGATCGGTCGATTCGCAGAAGTATAGAAATTCTAGGAGTGAAAAAATGAGGACAACTACAATGAGGACAACTACAATGAGATCAACAAAAATACTAGGATTACTTGTAATCCTGTTATCACTGGTGGCAACTGTATGGCCGGTGCTGATTACAAATCCCCAGGCGCAAAGAGAAACTGTCATAGCAGTAACGGGGCAAGAGGTTGAACTGCTGGGGTACGGACCTTATCGACACATGCCAAAAGATATGGCGGTACAGGGATTTGCACAAGACTGGATAACCCTGGGGCTCGGAATACCGGTATTATTTTTTGCACTCTTTGTACCCAACATCCAAAAGCTGCGGAACCGAATTTTTGCAATAGGAATTTCTGGCTACTTTTTGGTCCAATATACTATGTACTTGACTATGGCAGCATATAACGAACTCTTTCTTGTGTGGACTGGTCTAGTAGGTTTCAGTTTTCACCTTCTCTTAGGACTCATTCTGCCCTTAATAAACGGGTCAATTTCGGTGCAATATCCATCTAAGCGGCAGTTCCTTGGCTGGTTTCTGGTTGGAAATGGGCTTCTGATGGCTCTACTTTGGTTTTCAATTATTCTTGGTCCCCTTTTTGATGGGACTTTCTATCCACAAGAACTTGAACACCTGACCACGCTCATTGTTCAAGGACTTGATCTTGCAATATTCTTGCCTCCCTCTATTCTTGGAGGAATCTGGTACCTCCGGGGCAAGTCAGCTGGTTGGTGGTTAGCTCCAGCTTACGGGGTGTTCTTGGTAATGCAGATGATAGCTCTGGGAGCAAAAATACTGGGAATGTCACTCCAGGGAGTATCAGCCGGTCCTGCTCTGGTAATAATTCCTCTTCTGGGACTTGGGGCAGTCGTTGGTACCGCTTTTGGTCTTCGGGGGCTGGGGCAAAAAGAATCTGGTGCTGTTTAGCATCAGGTATGATTAAGGCTGAATCAACCCAGTTCCGGTGGAATACCTTCAACAGCCAGCCA
>SKVS01000171.1 GCA_007129335.1 Spirochaetaceae bacterium | reverse complement strand
TTACCATAAGTGTAGGGGCAGCCCACACATCAGAAGGGTTTCCCGGCCTTTCGAACATGCTCACCCGAGCAGATGCCCGTCTGCTTCAGGCGAAACGCTGTGGAAGAGACCGGGTTATGGGAGATGAACGCCATTGTGGAAAAGAGAATCTGGTTTCAGAAATTACCCATTTCTAGGTTCATAACCTGATCCAGAATTCGCATCACTCTATGCAGCCCAAGCTACTCTCCCTGCCCCCTGGAATACCCCGGCAGCCCGGCAAACTCGTACAAATTCTCGGTCTTTATGACCTCTAACCCAGCTTCGGCATGGCGGGTCAGGAGGTTAATAATCTTGTGGGAATCCAAATCTTTCCCGGTAAAACGACAGCGCCAGTGGTCCGTACAGAAGGTCTCCGGTGCGCCCTTGGGATATACCTTCGTTCCCCGGTTGGAAATCATGGTCAGGGAAAACTCCGGACCGGCAAGTTTTTCCAATTTCATCCCCAAAACTTGAGGACTCCTTGCATCCTCATCCCAATCGAGAAACACATCTACTCCGACCAGGCTTTTTGGAGCAGCACTGGCTTCAATCGATTCCTGGGTATGTGCCCGAAGTACCTGATCCATATGTACCTGAACCTGGGAATGGGCTGCTGGCGTCAGGGTATGGGGAGTTTTTCCCAGACGGTCGACCACAGCCCGGGCAAACTCCCGGGTTCCCAGCAGTTCCTTGGTATATGCCTTGCTCTGAATGTCAGCCGTATGCATTCCATCCTCCATGGTGCACAACCAGGCGTTCTGAATGACCTCAGCTGTGTCGGCTAACCCCAAATGCAGGAGCATCAGAATTGCCCCATTCAAAAGACCCGATGGATTTGCAATATTTTTCCCCGCAATATCCGGAGCTGAACCATGCACCGCCTCGAACATGGCTGCGGCAACCCCGATGTTTGCCGAGCCGGCAAGACCGACCGAACCGCTGACTTCAGCAGCCACGTCGGAAATAATATCTCCATATAAGTTGGGAGTAACAATTACATCGAATCGCAGAGGATCAGCGGCAACCTTTGCGGTTCCAATATCTATTATCATATGCTCAGGATGGATGTCCGGGTATTCTGATGCAATTTCGTTGAACACCTTGTGGAACAATCCGTCGGTTAATTTCATGATGTTATCTTTGCTTAAACAGTGAATTTTCCGGCGGCCATAAGCCCGGGCGTATTCAAAGGCGTACCGCACAACCCGTTCGGTTCCCGGGCGGGTTATGAGTTTTAGACATTGGACAACCTCATCGGTTTGCTGATGCTCGATGCCCCCGTAGGTATCTTCCTCGTTTTCCCGGACTATGACCAAATCCATTCCCGGAAAGGGAGTGCGGACAAAGGGTGCAAAGGACCGTACCGGCCGAACATTGGCAAACAGTCCCAGGGTTTTACGGGCGGTCACATTTACGCTCTTGTAGCCACCGCCCTGGGGGGTGGTAATGGGTCCTTTCAGCAGGACCTTGGTGCGGCGGATCGATTCCCAGGCTTCTTCAGGAATTCCTGTTTCTCCGCCTTGTTCGTAGATTTCCTTGCCAATGACAATGTGCTCCATATCCAGAGCTGCTCCGGCTTCCTGAAGAATAGTAACAACTGCGTCGGTTATTTCCGGGCCAATGCCGTCGCCGGGGGCTACAGTGATTGTGTGATTTGCCATGGGGGTCCTCCTGTTTTGCTTATCAACCATGATCCAATTTTGACGAAGACCATGGATAATTGCTAACAATTTATATCATGTTAGAGAGAATAGCAAATTCCAACTGTTATCTCCCAAATTTTTCTTGCGCTATCTTAAAAGTCGAACTACTTTAGTAGTAACAAAATCAAAGGAGAGCAGAAAATGCCTGAGTTAAAGAAACGTAGCTGGCAAATGCCCGATACGTATGTGATCATCTTTTTCGTGGTCATCCTCGCAGCCATGCTGACCTGGTTCATTCCCGTAGGAATGTTTACCGGATCAATTGAAACCGAAAGCGGCCGGACCGTTCTGGACCGGGATTCGTTCACCACCACGTTTTCCCAAGTCGATGGAAAATTGGTTCCCGATCCCAATGGATCAACAGTCCGCCAGCCCCTGTACCAACTGTTCAAGCCGTTCGGTGGACTGGGTATTTTGAACTATGCATTCGAAGGGTTCACCAGCGGATCAAAATGGGGGAGCGCGGTTGGAGTAATGGCGTTCATCCTCATTGTGGGGGGAGCTTTCGGAATTATTCTGAAAACCGGAGCTGTGGAAGCAGGAATCCTGTCGGTCATTAAGCGAACCCAGGGCAGGGAAATTCTGATTATTCCAACCCTGTTCTTTCTGTTCTCCTTAGGAGGTGCAGTCTTTGGGATGGGTGAGGAAGCCATAGCCTTTGCCATGATAATTATTCCTATTGTGGTGGCCCTGGGCTACGATGCAATTACCGGAATTCTCATTACCTATGTGGCAACCCAAATCGGATTTGGGGCAAGCTGGATGAATCCGTTCAGTGTGCTGATTGCCCAGGGTATTGCCGGGGTTCCCGGTGGCGGGGCGAGCATGATTTTCCGGATTATTATGTGGTTCATCATTACCGCTGTGGGAACGGTGTTCACCTTGCTCTACGCTCGAAAAATCCAGAAAAATCCTGAGAGCAGCCTGAGTTACAAGACCGATGCCTACTTCCGGGATGATTTTAAGAAAACCGATGAGACCCACGTTCAGTTTGGTCTGGGGCATGCCCTGGTTCTTCTGACCATTGTTGCAGGTATTGTGTGGATTATCTGGGGTGTCGTGGGTTACGGTCCCGGCCTTGGCTACTACATTCCCGAAATTGCCACTATTTTCTTCATTATGGGATTGGTTTCTGGAATTATCGGGGTAATTTTCAAGCTCAACGGCATGACCGTGAACGGCATTGCCGAAGCATTCCGGGATGGAGCAAAGGATCTGCTGGGTGCTGCCATGGTTGTAGGTATGGCGAAAGCCATTGTCATGATTCTGGGGGGCAGCGAATACGGTTCACCGAATGTGCTGAACACTATTCTGTATACCCTCAGCGACGGTTTGCGGGTTTTCCCCTCGGTTATCAGCGGCTGGTTCATGTACGTATTCCAGTCGGTGTTTAACTTCTTCGTTGTCAGTGGTTCGGGTCAGGCGGCACTGACCATGCCGATTATGGCCCCCCTTGCGGACCAGGTGGGAGTAAGCCGTGACCTTTCGATTCTTGCCTTCCAGCTGGGCGATGGGTTTACCAACATCATCGTTCCGACTTCAGCCAGCCTCATGGGTGTGCTTGGAGTAGCTCGACTGGATTGGGGAACCTGGGCCAAGTTCCAGATCAAGTTCCAGGGAATTCTGTTCCTCCTGGGAACTATCTTCCTGGTTCTGGGATTCATGATTCTGTAAAAGCACTTCAACCCCGGGCTGTTACATCAAGCGGTCCGGGGTTGAAGTCATAATTCTGATTAATGGGTTCAACCTCGAAAAGTACATTTCCAAACAAAGGTCTTCTGAAACAGGCCCGTCATGGTGTATTGGTCGGGATTTTCAACAGAACGCTCGAGAAACCCGAAGCTTTGGCAGAAATAGTCGAAAAGCAAATCAACTAATATAGACTCAACAAATCCCTTTGATTCCGCACTCTTTCTTGCAGGAGCAATGAATGCAGGAAATGCCCGATGGTACGTTTCAAGAAAATGGGTAATCGATCCTGTTTCATGCTGAGCCAGAACCCATAAAGAAAAGGGCGCAGAACTGGCAATGTGATCAAAATGATCATTCTGCCAGTTTTCTGGCAAGTTAAACTGCCAATCATAGTCATCGATATACCTTGTTACCAGCAACTGAAAACATTCTACCCAATCACCCTGTTGATACAGCTGTATACCCTCGGGTGTAAGGAATATTTCGCTGCCCCTTTGGTCAATCAACTTCAAGTCGAAACACAGCTCAACGGTCCTGCTGAGAATCGGTAAGGCACCCTGCTTGGGAACAGGCTGACCAGGCCTCCACCAGGGAGCACAGTGGGGCAAACAACGCTCTACAACCTTCCGGGGAAGATTTCCAGCAGGGGTAGTTCTGCATTTCCCATGAGTATCTGCAAAAGCAGCAAGGAATGATTCCAGGGTGCCCAGAATGGGACATTCCATGACATCATCAAGACCAAGGTTTGGATTGAAGGTTACAAACCAACTTAGTTCTTCAAAGGGTCTGGTTAACAGTTGCTGCATTTGATCTGATGAAAGGCCACCAAAATCTTTTATGGGTGCTGCATTCTGCTGGTGAGTAAACCGATGCATGTGACGGTTCAGCTCATCCAATGATGAAAACTCAAGCGCACTCGGGTCTGCATGTCCTGGGCTTTCATGGAGATTCGGATTGCCCAAACAACATTTTTTGTACTTTTTCCCACTGCCGCAAGGGCAGGGATCATTTCGCCCTACCTTCATTTTATCCCCTGAACCTCAGCTAACTCCCTGAACAGCCCAGGCTGTACCAATAAATCTTGGGGAGAACCATCCTGTACAATCCGTCCCTTGTTGAATACGAGGATCCGGTCCACATTCATTACGGTTGATAGACGGTGGGCAACAATGAAGGTGGTTCTACCCTTCGCCAGGGTTTCCAGGGCCTGCTGAACCTTTTGTTCTGAGTGGGAATCCAGGGCACTGGTGGCTTCATCGAAAATCAGAATTCGGGGATTTCGGTAGAATGCCCGGGCCAGTACCAGCCGCTGCCGCTGACCTCCGGACAGGTTGGCCCCGTGTTCCCCGAGCAGACTGTGAATGCCCTCAGGCAGAGCATCCACAAAATCCAGAGCATTTGCCGAGGCCAGGGCTTGCCGAATTTTCTGCTCATCTTCCCGGGATTTGGGTCCGCGGGGATCCCCATAACTGATATTGGCCGCAATTGATCCACTGAACAGGATTGGAGTCTGCCCAACCACCGAAAGATGCTTACGCATGGACCGCACATCGTGATCAGCATAGGGGTAATCATCGAGAAAGATTTGCCCCTTGGTGGGCTGGAGAAAGCCAATGATTACATTCACAAAGGTGGTTTTCCCGCTGCCCGAGGGACCAACAATCCCCACCGACTGGCCAACCGGAATGTGCAGCGACTGAATATCCAAGGCGGACAAATGGGACCCCGAATCATCCTGACCGACTGTTTCCCGATACTTACCCAGGGCACCCGGAGCACCCCCGCCCCCAGCTCTACCCCCAGCAAATCCGACACCCTTAGCTGCATCTGTACCACCAGGTTCACTTCTCGATGCACCACCAGCGGCAGCATCAGCAACCTCAACAGTCTCCGGATAGCGAAAGATCAAATTCTGAAAGCTGAAGGACCCTGAGACCTCAGGGAAGGCCGGTCTGCCCCGGTAGTTTTCCAGATCCGGTGAATCCAGAACCTCAGAAATAGAGTTCAGAGACTCTTTTCCCCGGTAAATCACTGGTAAAATCGTGATGACCGTGGCCAGGGCGTTGGAAATCATGCCAAAGAAACTCTGGTATAAAACGATGTCGCCCAGGGGAATGCGGCCGATAATTGCCATCCAGCCGGTAAACACCAGGGCTACCAGAGAGAAAAGCTGCAAAATGACCCAGGTCCAGGCACCGAAAACTGCGTTGGAAACATCGAGCACCAGTCCCGAGCGGGTGATTCGTTGAAAATAGGTTTCAATTTCGTCAATTTCTGTTTCCTCCACCGCATGAGCCCGGGCAACCGGCAACATTTCAATAGATTCCAGCACCTTGGCAGATAATCGCTCCATATCTTTGCGGTATTCCCGGTTATCATCCTTCAACCGACCAGAGAACACCGTCCGCACAATCCACATCAACGGCAGACTGCCCAGAAAAAACAGACTGACAATTGGCTGGCGAATCGTTGTTACCCCAAAAACGTATATGAAGGAAATAACGGCAGGCAACAGGCTCATGGTTACCTGCTTCAAAGCCATTTCTATGGCTTCTACATCCCGCAGAAACTTTGCACTCAGACCACCACTTTGGTTACGCTGATAGTACAAAATACTCAGCTCTTGAAGTTTGCGAATCAGGGAGGTCCGCAGTTCCTTCTCGATTTCCCGGGAGGCCTGGGAGAAGAATCGAACATGGAGTGCCTGGAAGGGCACATTCAGAATGAACAAGACGCCCATAATAATCGTTGGCAGCAGCAGATCCATGAATGCGCCTGAATCAACCACCGTATTGATTAAATGGGAAACATATAACGGCAGTAACCATACCGGCGAATGTTTAATGATAAAAAAGAAAAAGGAGGCCACTAGCTTCCCGATCCGGGTTACAATAATTTGACTGACCAGGTGAGTTGGTACGGTAGGGGATTTCATGCTGGCAGTCTACCCTATCCAGAGCAAGATCAACAACAGGCTTCATTTCATGTAAAAATGGTTAAAAATCACCTCGAACCTAGAATTCATCTTGCGATTTCTCTGCTCCTGGGCTTTACTAAGGGAATGATACCATTCATGAAAAAACTGATCCGTGGACTTGGCATTTTCGCCGGAATTATTGTTGGGCTTGTGGTTTTGCTGTTGATTCTCGATGCTCTGCCGGTTGCCCCCGGAGGATTCAGGGGCAAGAACCCCCTGCGGCTGGAATCGGGACAAATTCCCCATATTATTCCCCATGGAGGCGCAAAGGACCTGTTCCCTGAGAACACCATTTACAGTTATCAGGAAATGTATCGCCGGGGTTGGAATACCTTCGAGGTGGATCTTGTCCTAACCAAAGACGGCATTCTCATTTCCCACCATGATCTGGGAATTGGCCGGACAACCGGACTGGACAACGACATGGTCAGGGATTTCACCTACAATCAATTAAGCCGGTATAATTTTGCTGCAACCTTTGAGAATCTCCAGGGGGAGAAGCCTTACGAACACATTACCTGGGAAAATGATCCGGACATGGCCGCAATTCTGATCCCCGCCAGGCTTTCGGACCTGTTCCGCTGGTATCCCGATTCCTACTTTATTCTGGAGCTCAAAGATACCATAGAAAAGGTTGGTTCGGACTGGGCTGCTCAGGCGGTAAATGCCCTCATTGACACCATTAGGGATTATTCCATGGAAGACCGGGTTGTGGTTGCCAGTTTCGACAGCGGGGTAACCGCAAAATTCCGGGCTGCATCGGAGAACACCATTCCCACCGCAGCCGGCACAAACGACGTGCTGATTTTCAGTGTTCTCGATGCCCTGTGGCTGGACTTCTTCCTGCCTACCCCCTACACAAGCCTGTTTCTGCCGATTAAGGATCAAATTTATCCCCGGGAAAGGAGAATTGTGGAGTCTCTGCCCCGATGGCTCCAGAACCGGTTATCCGTTTACGATCCGACCACCGATACCCTGTACACAAAGCTGGTAACCCGCTCCATCATTCAGGCTGGTCACCGAAAAAACCTGGCGGTGCTGTACTGGACGGTCAACGAGCCCGAGGACATGCGCTGGATTCTGGAATTAGGTGCCGACGGCCTGGTAACCGACCGACCGGATTTAATGACCCAGGTCCTGCGGGAAATGGGCTATTCGGTTCCGGCGGTGGATTAAATCCTCCCAGGGTTACCTGGGGTCCTGTGGGGTACTGGGGTCCAGGAGGAACTCGGCTGGGCTCAACTGGGCTCCACCGGACGCTACTGGGTTCAGATAGGCTCAGCGGGTCTGAAAAAATCAGGTCATCCGGAAGTCGATTTCCCAGGGTGGGTCCCGGTCAAAAGGTTCGATACCCCGGGATTGGGCATCCAGCCAGAGATCCACAAGAACGGTACTCCCCTCCCTCATGTGCTTCGGCTCCATGGTGAGTAACTGGTGAAGCAGGGCATATTCCTGCTGGTGATAGGCTAAAATGGCAGCGTTTTCCAGGAGTAATCCACTAATATTTTGGGGGTTTTGATCCCATAGTTCTGAAAGAACCTGCCAACCCTGCTCATACCGCTTATTTTCTATAAGAAACGTGGTGTACTCCCGGTACAGCGGGAAATCCCGGGGAGGCAACTGCAGAGCCTGCTGGAACAGGGCATCGGCTTCTCCAATGTTATTCAAATACCAATGAGCAATTGCCAGGTTCCGGTAAGCCCAGCGGGTCGGCTTGCGCATGATTGATTCCTGCCAGGACACCAGAGCCTTATCGATCTTTGTTTCCTCAAAGTACATTACCCCCATATGGTAGGGGGTTAACCAGTCATTGGTTTTTTTCTGAGCCTTCTGGAGGGTTTCAAGCCATGGGGATCCAAGAACGAATGATCCGGGTGTTTCCGGAATTTTGTCCCCGGAGAAACTCCCTGTTTGGAGGAGATTCTGCCACTGAGCCCATTGGGAATCCTCAGGGAGCGGGTCAATATCCAGGGCTGGTGGAACGTGAAAGGGTGATTCGCTTCTCCGGGAAATTGCCTTTTCCAGGTAACCCCAGGAAGAACCTGTGCAAAGAAGCTGTCCGGATTTTACATTTTGAACGGATTCAAAGGTTCCGTGCATGGTTTCCAGGGTTTCTGGAGAAACCTTGTCGGCTACATGCTTTTCCACCAGGGTGGCTGCTCCACTATAACCGGAGTTATGCACCAGCGGGCCATCCAGATTAAGACTGCAAAAACCCTGGGTCCAGCGAATGCAGCCCATGGGTCCAATGGTCCCGGTATGCAGCTGGGTAGGAGCAATTCCCGATTGGACCTCCAAATACCTATCCCCATTGACCGACAGGTAATCCTGCCAGTGTTTCCCCCCATCGGAATGACCCCAGCAGAACATTTTCCGGTACCCCAGCACCGGGGTCGAAGCTTCGGCGTAGGCATAACCGTCTTCATAAACCGCGGCCTCCCAGGGGTATATTCTACCGTTTCTGGCGTGGGTATTACACTGGAAGAAATACTCGTTCGAATAGTCTGAGTTCAGCGGATAGCTGGCATCCTGTTCTCCCAGGGGAGGTAAATGGGGAAGTTGCCCGGCTTCCATGGTCTTTTCCTGGGTATTCCGAGGATCCAGATACAATACCCGGTCGGTAGAAGACAGTACCCTGACACCCGGGGTTTCGGGTACAGCTGCATTGGTCCACCAGTACACCGGCTTGGCATAATTCTCGGGATTTTCGATACATCCATGGACAAACAGAACAGGTGAATCCTCCGGAAGATACAAATCAAGCCGCCAAAACAGCCGGCTTTGTCGCTCGTACTCCCATATTCTTAACCCCTGGGTGTTCCCGGGAAAGGGAACTACACCGGCAAAAACCGGCGAACAGGTATGGGGGGTATGACCGAACCGGCCTATGTTCCACTCGATGCCTCCGGAAAACCAGGCATCCCGAATAGCCAAATTCGCCGGACGGAAGGCTGAATTGGTGTACAAAATATCCCGGTCATTTTTCTTGTCGAATAAAGACCAGAGTCTTCCCCCAAGTTCGGGAAGGACTACCGCCTTTAAATGGTCATTTTCCAGAACTACAGCGGAAAAATCCATGGGTTCCAGGACCCGATCGTAGCCATCCTGCCGGGTATAGGGGAGAACGCGGTGGCGAACCTCCGTTCCAAAGCCTTCCTGGGGCACACCTTTGCCCGCCCGGGACTTGTTCTGGGCCAGAAATTGGTGAAACATTGGGTAGGGATTATCCTGGCCCAGGGGAGAGCCCGGAATGGAGAGGGTAATAGGGTATATCATGGCTACCCCTTTATTGCGCCGCTGGTTACCCCGGCAATGATCCGCTCGGACAGGAAAATGTACAGGATCAGGGTCGGAAGAAAAACAATAACCACCGCAGCAAACATACCAGCCCAGTCGCCTGTATAGCGCATGGATTGAATCATTTGAAACAGTCCCACAGCAACCGGTCGCAGTCTGTTGGTATTTGCAAAAATCAAAGCCATGAAGTACTCATTCCAAATAGTAATAAAATTGAATATGGTAACAGTTATTACTCCCGGTTGAACCAGGGGGAACATTATGACCCAAAAGGTCTTCATGGGACTGCAGCCATCAATAGCCGCGGCCTCTTCGAATTCATAGGGAATGTTCTGGAAAAAGGCAATGAGAAAAAACACCGTAAAGGGCACATTGAATCCGGTATACAGGGTTATTAACAGTATTCGGGAATTCGACCATCCCAGTCCCGCAAACAGGGAAAACAGGGGCATAATAATCATGATGGCAGGAATGCCCAGGGCAGCAACGAATGCATTCTGAATAAGCTTATTACCGGGAAAAACATAGCGGGCAAGAACATAGGAAGCCGGAGCTGCTATAGCAAGTACGCCAAAACTTGCCGAGAAGGTATAGATAAGGGAGTTCAAAAAGTAGCCCAGAACATTGTGGGTTATTAATGCCCGAACATAGTTCTCCGGATGAAATCCCCCCTTGCCCATAGTTCCACTAAAAATTGCCGGGGTGGTAGAGAACGACGCTACAATAATCCAGCCAACGATCCACAGGGTAAGAATGGTCCACAGTCCAACCATGAAATACCCCGGAACTAAGGGAGCTTGTTTGCCAATGATCCGATTTTGTGCTGTATTTTTCACCATGTTCTCCTAAAATTCGGTTTTGTCATCTTTCAGGAATTTTGCTGTCACCAGGAAAACTCCCAGAACCATCAGAGACAGAATGACCCCGATTGCCGCACCTGCACCAACATTCCGGGCAGTTACTACCATTTCTGCACCGAAAATACTCTGGTACATATAAACCATGGGGGTGACCGTCCCCTGCTCGATCAGCCTGGGCGAAAAAACCTGCACCCAAATAAAGAAGCCAACGGTGGTAGTACTGACCGTCCAAAGAACGATATTGGTTCGAAATACATTTTTTATCAGCGGAAGGGTAATTGTAAAAAACTGGCGTATTTTATTCGCCCCTTCAATAGTTGCTGCTTCAAAGTAGTCCTGGGGGATTTTTTCAATAGCTGCAATAAAAATCAGCATGAAATACCCTATCATTCCAAAGGTATAGGCAATCAGCAGTGCCCAGGAAACAAAATCCGGAGATGTCCACTGAATAGCGGCCAGCTCCTCGAGCCCCAGAAAGGTAAACAAATTCTTCAATAATCCGTAGCGGGCGCTGTACACATACTGGGTCCACATGGTTCCCATGGCTACAGCAGAAATAACATTGGGTAAATAAATAACCGCTTTAAAAAAGGACTTTCCCCGGACCCCCGAGGTCAGTACCACCGCAAACAGCAGGGCAAAGAAAAAAGCCATAATGGCCCCGGCAAACCAGAAAAACGCTATATTGCGAATTGAGCGGAGAAAAAGCGGACTTTCAAAAAGAAAGACATAATTTCCCATTCCAATGAACCGCCATCCGGCGATTGAGGTGGTTATGGTGTCCACCTGGAAAAAACTCATGACACCGGTTCGGAGGGTTGGGTACAGATAAATCAACACATAGGCAAGCACAGCGGGAAAAAGGAAAACCACAATCATGGTGGTATGCTGACGACTTTTCACAAAAAACCCTCCGGATTCATGTTTTGATTGCGCTCACTAAAAAAAATCAATTGTGGCGCACAAATTTTATTGCAATGGAGGGCAGATTTCCCGGGAAACCTGCCCTCCGAATTCTTTCTTAGCGTTTCAGGTTGTTCACAAACTGATCAGCGGTAATTCTTCCAGCTATGAGCCGGGTAAAATTCTCAATTATCACCGGCAGCTTTTCAGGGTTCGCCTGAATTCCCCCTGCCCAAGGATAGTGGGTATCCAGGGAGTTAAAGATTGCCCGGGCATCGGCTAACTGAACCGGCCAATCGGTGGTTCCACCAACCGGTACACCAAAGGTTCGTTTCGCAAGTTCTTCATCCCAGCGACCGGTGGTCAGGTGAACAGCCAGTTTGAACGCCAGTTCGGGGTGGGCAGAGTTCTTGTTGATTTGGAATGCCTGGGAACCGTAGTTCGCAGCGGTTCTGCCGGTTACTCCTCCGGGAACTTCCGGGAAGGCAAAGGTTCCCCAGGGAAAATCCGGGCCGGTGGTGTTCATGATTTCATTCACCAGCCAGGTTCCATTCAGGTACATGCTCACAGTACCGGCAGCAAGGTCCTGTTGACCTGCGGGCCATACATTTGATTCTACGGTCCGGGAAAAGTATCCCTTTGTTGCCATTTCTTCGAAGGCCCGGGCCATTTGCAGAACCGCAGGATCATCCCACATAGCGTTTGTACGGTCACTTACCAGCTGGGCAACCCACTCGGGTCCCTTAGCCCTGGCAAGATAGTAACCAGGCAGGGTATCCATGTAGGCATTGTCGATGGTCATAGGCTCAAAGCCGGCAGCTTTCAGCTTGGCCATGGCATCCATGAACTCAGCCCAGGTACGGGGAACCTGCTGAATGCCTGCCTGCTGGAAGTGGCTCTTGTTGTACATCATGTTAAAAACAAAGGGCTGATAGGGTACAGCGTACAAGGCACCATCGGGGGCAATGTTCCGAGCCAGGTCCAGGAGGGAACCCATGACAACGTCTTTGTATGGTTGATTGTTTGTGGTTGGGTAGGACTGTTCAAAGAAGGGGTCGAGTTTCAGCGCATAATTTCCCCAGGTAAGAATTACCCGTTCCAGATCCTCATCCCACAGGTCAATGGTCACTCCCTGATCCAGAGCAGGCTGGAGGGTCTGACGAATTTCCCGACCATTCCAGTTCACTTGTACCCGAACTCCGGGATTCTGCTGTTCAAAATCACGAATTGCCTGGGTAAGAACCTGTCCCTGAGTTTCGGTTTGATTCCACATGGACCAATACACCAGGGTGGTCTGGGCTTCAGATGCGGACTGCTGTCCTCCGGCAAAGAGACCCATGCTTGCCATGAGTCCGATACAGATAATAAGAAAGGTGAATCTTTTCATCGGTAATCTCCTTTCCATTATGCTAAACCCAGTATGAGGGGCCGTACATGTATGAACAAAGGGAATTCCTGGACAAATCAACAATTTATGCAGGATTTTGTTTAGGTATATCTTCCTCTTGGGAGCTGCAAATCAAGATATAAATCAGGATACAAACCATAGTATACCCGGCTATAATACCAACTTTGCCATACCCTCATGGGCTAACCTGATTTTTTACGAAGGATCGGGGAGAAACCCCGTGTATTTTCTGAAACATCCGGGAAAAATAGAACGGATCCTCAATACCCAGGGATTCACTGATTTCAGCCACCGTGGCATCAGAATTCTGGAGCAGCAATTTGGCAGCCTCTTCCATTTTGATTGCCATGGACAGCTGCTTGAAACTTTTCCCCGTAACAATTTTTAATGCAGTGTTGACCGTAGAAACCGATCGATGGACAAAGTCTGCTGCATCCTGAACCCGGAGTTCGGAGTATTGCCGGGATTCAATGTATTCAACAATCCTTTCGACTAACTGATCCCGCTTTACCGATACAATGCGGTGTTCAATAAGGTACTGCACGGTAATTTTTAAGAGTTCCAATACGCTCTGAAGCTTTTGCTCGTTATAGGCGGGTAATTGCTGATGGGCATCGACCAACCTTTCAAGGGTCTGGCCATGAGCCTGCTGCATAACCCCCTGAGGGGCAACCGAATCAATTCTGAACTGTCCAAGCAGTAGGTAACCGAAGCATTCATCCTGAATAAACAGGGGGAAAATTGCCTCGGCCAGGCCTCCGTGACAAATGTAGTGGTGATTCTTCCGGGTCTCCCGGGCCTTAATACACTGAATGGTATCGTTCTCTACACATTTGGGCCGCAGGTTCAGGTCCTGTTGAATGATTTGACAGTAGTTACACATAGGTCGAGAACGCAGGGGGGTAATTTCCTGAAAGGAGGTATCTAAAATAGAAGCACGAAATCCGAAAGCCGTGGAAATGTGGTCAAAAACCTGTTGCAATTCTTCCTGGAACATGAGGTCAAAAAGGGTTTTCATAGACAAATTTTGGGTCATAACCACGTATTTGTCCAGGAATATTCAACTTCCGTACATTCCATTCTCGATAAACTGGTTTTACCATTGGGTATAAGATAAAACACGTGAGGACACGGATGCACAATTTTCAGAAAATTATGGGAGAATTCCAGGTGTACGGAGACTTTGTTTCCGCAACACCCTACGGAAACGGGCATATAAACGACACCTTCCTGGTTACCCTGTCTCAGGCCCGCCAACCGGTTCGGTACATTCTTCAACGGATAAACACCCGAATTTTTCAACAACCAGACTTGCTCATGGACAATATCTACCGGATCTGTACTGAAATGCATCGACAGCTTGAACTCAGTCAAGAAGCAGAAAGCAGCGCTAAAGCCCTTACTACCATTATTACCCAAGGGGGCAAACCATATTTTCAGGATGAGCAGGAAAACTTCTGGCGCTTGTACCTCTACATCGAAAACGCAATCGGCTACGATGTTATCCAGAATTCTCAGCAAGCCTATGAGGCCGGGTTCGCCTTCGGATGTTTCCAGCAAAACCTTACCCATTTACCCGGTCCCCGTTTGCACGAAACCATCCCCAATTTCCACAACACACCCCATCGGTTTCAGACCTTTATCCAAGTCCTGGATGCCGATGAATTTCAGCGAAAACAGGGTGCATCCCGGGAAATTGAGTTCTTTTTTCAGCACCAGAACAGCATTTCCACCCTGGTTGATTTAGCAGCCCAAGGGAAAATCCCCGAACGGGTAACCCACAACGATACCAAGTTAAATAATGTGCTCATTGACCCCAAAACAAACAAAGCCGTATGCGTCATCGACCTGGATACATCCATGCCAGGACTGGCACCCTACGATTTTGGCGACCTGGTTCGGACATCCACCAGCTCCGCAGCAGAAGATGAACCCGATCCATCCCGGGTAACCTTTCGGCCGGAAATGTTCAAGGC
>SKVS01000255.1 GCA_007129335.1 Spirochaetaceae bacterium | reverse complement strand
TTTTTCCACATCAATGAGAAGAATGACCACGTCGGCTTCATCTATAGATTTAAAAGCTCGGTTGACTGAATAGTATTCCAGGTCTTCGTCGACCTTCTTTTTCCGGCGTATTCCAGCGGTATCCAGAATGCGAAAGGTTTTCCCCTTATAGGAAAACAAGCCCTCGATAACATCCCGGGTAGTTCCGGCTACGGGACTGACAATAGAATTGTCCGAACCGGTCAGGAGATTTGCCAGAGTTGATTTTCCCGTATTAGGCTGCCCCAGTATGGCAACACTGATATCCCAGGGACGGGAGGAATCCCCATCGTAGGCATCCGGATCACCGGCTTCCCGAATAGCCGGAGGGACAGAAAAGCCCATAGAATCAATTCGTTTGAGCAATTCATCCTCTAATTCATCTATTCCCAGCCCGTGGGCTGCCGAAAGGGTTAGTACGCTGGGAAATCCGTAAGAATAATACTCATAGGCCTGGGTACCCCTGCTCTGGTTATCGACCTTGTTGACAACCAAAATGAGCCGATCGGTAAACTGCCTCAATCTGCCCATGAACTCCTCATCTTCCGGGGTTACCTCTTCTACATCCAGGACAAAAATGAGAATGTCGCTGGCAGAAAGGGCATTCATACTCCGCTTGGTAATGAGTTTGTCCAAAAACTCCCGGCTCTCGGTCAGGCCTCCGGTATCTACATACAAAACCTTTTGGCCCCGGAGGCTGGCATAAGCGTACACCGGATCCCGGGTTACACCGGGGGTCGGATCGGTTATGGATTTCCGTTGGCGGATGAGGCGGTTAAAAAGGGTCGATTTTCCCACATTGGGTCGGCCAATAATTGCAATTCGGGGTATTCCCTCATGGGATGTGTTAATTGGGGTTGTCAGAGATTCCAAATTTTTCCTCCATAGTCAAGCGTACATAGGCATCGATTTCGGAGGGGCTGCTCATTTCCATGAGCCTGCCGACAAACTCTTCCGCTTCCACGACGGAGGTAGAACGGATTATTTGCTTAACCTGGGGAATTCCGAAGGAACTCATACTGAACTCATCTAATCCCAGGCCAACAAGAACCATTGTATACAGCGGGTCTCCAGCCATTTCACCGCACATGCCCACCACAATGCCAGCCTTGTGTGCGCTGTCAATTACCATCCTGATCAGGCGTAACACACCGGGATGCAGAGGTTCATAGAGGTAAGCGATGTTTTCATTTCCACGATCGACCGCAACAGTATACTGTATGAGGTCGTTCGTTCCAATAGAGAAGAAGTGGCTTTTTTTCGCAAGAATATCACTAATAAGGGCTGCTGAGGGTACTTCGATCATTATTCCCATGGGAATATGGGGGGCTATGGGAACTTTCTTCTCCTGAAACTCTGTCCGGACCTCCTTAATTATTGCCAGGGTTTTATCCAGCTCCTGAGTGCCCGAGATGAGAGGGAACATAATGCGTAAATTTCCGTACATGCTTGCCCGAAGAAGAGCCCTGAGTTGGGTTCTAAAAATATCTTCGTGACTCAGGCAGAACCGTATTGCCCTCCAGCCCAGAATAGGATTTTTCTCTCCTGTTCCCGTTTCCTTCATGTTGTATTGCAGCTTATCCCCACCGAGATCCAGGGTACGAATGGTAACCGGCTTGTTCCCCATGGCCTCAAGCACATACTTGTAAGCCTCAAACTGCTCTTCCTCGTCGGGCAGGCCTCCTGGGCGAATGAACAGAAATTCTGAACGGTAAAGCCCGATGCCGTCAGCCCCATGTCCAAGGGCTGCATCCACCTCTTCGGGGATTTCAATATTGGCCTTCAGACGAATAAGCTTTCCATCCTTGGTCTCTGCGGGCAGTTCATTGAGCTTCATTAACTGGATTTCCCGCTTCTGCAACTGTTTGAAACGCTTAGTATAGTCCCGAATTGTTTCTTCTGGAGGATTCAGGAGAACCTTCCCAGCGCTCCCGTCGATGATCATGAAATCCCCATCCTCAGATTCCTGGGATATTTTGCCTAAACCCAGTACTGCGGGAATTTCGAAAGCTCTTGCTAAAATTGCGGTATGGCTGGTTTTCCCTCCGGCATCGGTGGCAATTCCCTTGACCCGGATCTTGTCCATTCCAATTGCATCTGAAGGAAGCAGGTCGTGACATACCAGAATCGCGTCCTCGGAAAGTTTGGAAACATTGGGTCGCTTACGCTTGAGCAACTGCCCCATAATCCGTTTGCTAACATCGTGTAAATCGCTAGCCCGTTCGCGGAGGTATTCATCCTGAGCAGAAGAAAGCTTTGATATCATGGCCTGCATGATTTGGCTGAGCACCGACTCGACATTGACAAGTTGATCTTTCAGCTGTTTTTGCACTTTTTCAGGGATATCCGGATCAGCAAGCATGAGAAGCTGGGTGTCCAGAAGGGTAATTTCATCAGAACTCAGAACCCTTTCTGGCTTGGACTTCAAGCTTTCTATGTCTTTAGTAGCTCCTGCTACTGCATTTACAAACCGCTGATATTCCGACTCGACCATATGGTCTTTAATGGAATAATGAGGAACGGAAGGGTGATCATCCTGTAAAAGGAGCACCCGACCCATTGCAATGCCTGGAGAAGCAGAAATACCGCGGAATTCTTTCATTGGTAAAACTATATTCTAGCCGGTCTTACCTGTCAAATCAGGGTAAACATTCACGAATGAAAATTTAAAATGAACCCCTTTGGAGAGGGGCTCCAACAAAGACCCCATCGCCTCCTAGATAATTAACAACCTGACCTTCAATGAGGAACTGTACCTGTTCAACCGTGGGGAATTCGGTGGCAGTGTAAATTATTTGTTTTAACTGAGCTCTTTGCCCCTCGGCACCATAATCATTGAAGCGGAAATCTTCGTTGAAATTAAGAAAGGCTACCCCGTTGCGAATTGATGCGGAGATGAGCTGAGAATTCCTAGGAATAAAGCTCAAAAAACCCTGGGAAGCTTCCTGATCTACCGGTCCAGCTATTAATGCCTGAAGGGTTGCAGTGAGTGGGCTGTCCACAAAGCGAATTCCCCGGGACTGGGTTTCAAGAATAACTTCCCCATTATCCCGTATGCGCAGAAAATACAGGGGAAAGGTTCTGACCCGGGTCCCGGCCATTGGAGTTTCGGGTTCTGTCTGAGTTGCCGGCGCAGATGGACCGGTTTGGGATGGCGGGGTTGTCTCGGTAACCCGGGGAGAAGGTTGTTCCTCCTGCTGAGCAGGGGTAGGTGGTTAGGGTGTTGGGGCAGGCGGGGAAACCATTGGCTGCCCAGGTTCTTCCGGAGGAACATCTATGACCTGACCTGGAGGCTCTGGAGCTGAATCCCGGGCATCGGGACCCACAACCGTTACCCGGGGCTCATCGGTACCCAGATTTTGGGTAATTACTTCGAGCAATTGGGTATTATCCAATACCCTGCGAATATTGTTACGACTAAAAAGAAAAACCACGAGTATGAGAAGTATACATGCAATCCAGAAGAGAACCCCTATAGGTGCAGTCTTGGACTTTCGGGATGAGTTACGCTTTGCCATGCCCGATGTATCGGCTTTTCCCTGAGGGAAATCAAGAACCAGAAAGGGTCAGGAAAGCAAAAAATTCCTGGTTCCCCTGGTTCCCCTGCCCCCCCCTGAGTCCTGCGGGCAGGATCTTTCGAATTTCCACCCCTTCGTTGAAGAGTCTAACTCTTACATTTTCAAGAATACAGGGGATTTCATCTTCGGAAACAATCCCGTGGAACTCTTCCTGCATGGTTTCCACCCGGCTTCTCTCGAACTGGGGTTTTATTAGCACCAGAGCAATATTCCGGGTTGCCAGGTTACACAAATGCCTGCCAACCTTTTCGATCGATCGGAATGACAGATCGGCAGTACAGAAAGCAGGCAGGGGAGAAATAGACTCAGGATCCACATCAAGAATATTGGTACGCTCCATGGAATGAACCCGGGGATCCTGTCGCAACCGGTAATCCAGCTGGTTATACCCCACATCTACGGCATACACTCCCCTGGCTCCCCGCTGGAGCAAGACATCCACAAAACCACCGGTAGAGGACCCCGCGTCCAGAATCCAAAGGTCAGCGGGATCGAGCTCCGGGTAGTCCTGAATGAAAGAGGAGAAAACCGATTCAAGTTTGTCTCCGCCCCGGGAGACAAATTGTTTAGTTTTTCTGGATAGAGTCTGTCCAGATTGTACGGGGTATTTAGGGTCACGGATTACCTGACCGTCCACATGGATTTCTCCGCAGAGAATCCA
>SKVS01000087.1 GCA_007129335.1 Spirochaetaceae bacterium | reverse complement strand
ACAAAAACCTAACATTATACGAAAAAGGGAATATTTGCAAAAGACTGGATTTTGAAGCTTTTAAATACTTACAATAGAAGAACTTAAAAGCGTCCGATCAGAATCGAACTGACATCTCTAGCTTGGAAGGCTAGGGTAATAACCATTATACGACGGACGCATTTGATAGAGGAGTTTTTACACTATTGAAATAAAACTGTCAACCCCAGGGTGTTTCCACTAACTGGAAAATCCATTGCTCCTGTTCCACCTTTGCGCCTTCCTCTGTCCGCCTGAGTAAGTTGTTCTCCCAGAAGCTGGAGGTTGCAGGGCAAACGCAGGGTGAATATTGAAAATGTAAAATAAGTAAGCCCAGGAGAACTAGGGCGCCTATGACTATAGATTCAAAGCAATAACTCGACAACTATCGAGTTATTGCTTTGAATCTATAGTCTCACACCAACCTTCATTGCCCTGCGTTTGCCCTGCTGGAGGTTGTGATTCCCCTTCTGTTTGTGTTATTGTCATGGAACTTTATGCGGAGGATTCATGAAAAAAAGAATCATACTTATAAGCACACTGGTTGCTGTGCTTGTTTTGACTACGGTATTTGTGGTAATGGGACAACAAAAGACAAATGAAGAACCCTACGGATATGCCCGGGATACCATGGAAGAATTGGTTGGAATATATCAGCAGTTTATCGATGACGTTGAAGAAGCTGAAACAGCACAAGAAATAGCTGAGGCTATTGGGAAGTTCACCGATTCCATTGAAAAAATCGAACCAAAGTTAATCGAAATGGAGGGGCGTTATCCCGAACTGGGAGAAATGGAAGAGCTTCCTGAGCTCCTGGAGGAGGTTGTATTTACCCTCGACAGTATGGGAGAGGCAATTATGTTCTCCTTCTACAAAATCCTAGAATACGCTGAAGATCCTGCTGTTATGGCAGCTTTAGAACGATTGAATTAAGGACTGTCCAATGGGTGTACGCGGTGAAATATTTTCAACCAGAATCGATTCAGAGCGAAGAACTTTTTTCTTTAATGTAAAAGAAAACCGCAGGGGCGATAGATTCTTAAATATTGTTGAAAGCAGGAAAAATCTGAACGAAGATTTTTCCCGATCCCAGATAATGATTTATCCTGAAGATATTGAAGCCTTCATGGGCGAGCTTAAAAAAGCCCTGGACGTTCTCAAGACAAAAGGAAATCAATGAATGGAGATTTACTCATCCCTATTCTCATAGTTCTTGGAATAGGGATATCCCTTCTTCTTTTAACCCTCATTGTTCTGGTGTTGCGCCTGTCTTCATCCAGCAGAACCGGTCCATTTGAAAAAACCTGGACAGCATTGCAACAGCTTAAAACCGAATTATCTATGGTTTCTGCAAGCTTGAACAAAGCAAATCAGGACGATGCCTTTTATCGGGGACAACTGAGTACCCAGCTTGTTACCATAACCCAAATCAGCCATAAACTAACCGAAGAAACAGCCTCCATGAATGCTGCTCTTCGGGGTAATAACCGGACTCAAGGCATTTGGGGTGAGCTGGTTTTGGAAAAAGTGCTTGAACTGAGCGGGTTAAAGGAAAACCGGGATTATAAAAAACAAGCTACCATTTCCACCGATGATGGGAGCAAGCTGCGTCCCGATATTATAGTACTCCTTCCGAAACAACGCTTTGTCATTATCGATGCCAAGGTCAGCCTCTCAGCCTATACTCGTCATGTAAGTCTAGTCCAACAAGGAGAGGATGGAGAAAAAGCGAGCAAAGAGCATACTCAGAGCATCCGAAGTCACATTGTTTCGCTGGGAAAAAAACAGTATTCCAAAATCCATGGGGCCCAAAGTCTGGATCTGACCCTCATGTTTCTGCCTGGGGAACATATTCTTTCTCATGCTCTCGATCAGGATTCAACCCTGTTAAGCTTTGCCCTCGACAATAAGGTTATTCCGGTAACCCCAACCACCCTAATGCTGGCACTGCAGTTAATCCATCAGCTTTGGCAACAACAGGAACAGGACACAATTGCACGGCAAATAATCGGCAAAACCCGTATTCTTACGAACAAAACCATAGAAATCTGGGATCAAATTCAGGTATTACAGGAACGCATTGAATCCACAGGTGTACAGGCTCAAAAAATCAACCGTTTGTTTACCTCTCCCCGATCGGGATTACTCACCCTAACAGGAAACCTTGAAGAATTGGACCGAACTCCTGCAGAATTTTCTCCAGAACAGGACTAAGGTTCAAAAGGAACATGGTAAAAATAGTTCTCCTCTGATAGAATGAGAGAATAGGAGTTGGTAATTGTCACAATCGAAACAGGGAAGCGATGTTCTAACCTTTACCGAAGATCAGGAAGTAGAACAACAATACCCCGCTGAACATGGAGACTGGCTCGTCCTCATAGTCGACGATGATGAACAGGTTCACAAGGTAACCAATCTCGCATTATCCCACGTAACAATACAAAACCGGGAACTGACCTTCCTTCACGCTTACTCCAGTGAACAAGCTCTGAAAATTCTCCAAGAAAACGAGGATATTGCAGTAATTCTCCTTGATGTTGTAATGGAAAGCGATGATGCCGGGTTAGTCCTTGTAAGGCGTATTCGGAATGAACTAAAAAATCTCTCGGTAAGGATTATTTTAAGAACTGGACAACCCGGTTATGCACCCGAGCTTGAGGTAATTCAAAACTACGATATAAATGATTATAAAATGAAGTCGGAGTTAACCCGTACCCGACTCATAACAACCATAACCACCGCAATCCGCTCATATCAGCAAATTCGCAGTATTGAAGAGAACCGACTGGGGCTGGAATACATCATTGATTCTACCAGCCGTATATTTCTGGAGTACGATCCTGAATTGTTTGCCCAGGAAATACTTTCCAAATTACCTATATTACTTCCGGATCTTCAGGAAGCATTTATCCAATGGATTTCCCACGATGAACCAATGATTATCGGTTCCTATCCGGTAACAAACGAGGATGCTATTCTCGGCGCATATGCAGAGGTATTTGAAAAGGTTCTGATAACCAGTGAGATGGCAATTGGTGTAAACCGGGGTTGTGTCCCCTTATGTAAACATGGCCCGGAAGAATTCTACCTTTACTTTCAGACAACCTCCCCCGCAAGCCCCCAGGCCCAACAACTCCTGCGGGTGTTACAGGCAAATCTTTCGGTTGGATTCCGAAACCTTCTCCTGGTTAGAAAACTGGAACAATCGGCTTACTTTGATGACCTGACTGCATTACCCAATAAGGCGGGATTTATCCAGCTCATTAAAGAACTGGGACAGCCCGAAAGGGGACTGCAAACTATTGCAATAATAGATATAGATGATTTCTCCGAACTGAATGACTCCATGGGCCACGAAAATGGTGACCTCCTGTTGTGCTCTGTAGCCCAAAGACTAAAAGGTTTTGTTGATTCTAATTTTTCTGTAGCCCGGATTTCCGGAGATACCTTCGGAATCATCGGCCCCGATGAAATGCTGAAACCCCAACTCCTGCTAAGCCTCTTCGAAGAACCCTTTGCCATCGGAGATCTGCCATTTCCCGTAAGAATAACCATGGGACTGGTTCACCTCGAGGATCCAGAGGATCCCGACGAGGGGATAAAGAACGCGAATATTGCTATGAAGCGGGCAAAAAGCAGCACCAGAAGCCGATTTCTCTACTATTCGGATGCCATGAAAGATGCCATCCACAGAAGAATTACTATTGGGAGGGATCTAAAGCCAGCCCTTTTTAACAGGGAATTCATGCTCTACTACCAGCCACAAATCAATACCAAAGTAAATAAGGTAGTCGGAGCAGAAGGGCTTATTCGGTGGAAAAGGCCAGGCGGAGAAATTGTACCACCTTTCCAGTTCATTGGCGTTGCAGAAAGTTCAGGACTCATAAATGAAATCGGACGCTGGGCATTCGCCGAAGCGTGTAAACAGGCAGCCCTATGGAACTCTCAACCAGCTCTGGCAGATCCATTGAATGTTTCGGTCAATGTTTCGGTGAAACAATTCTATAACCCATCATTCCTTCCCTACATCAACCATGTCTTGAAAGATACCCAGGTGAACCCCGAACTCATTGAGGTGGAAATAACCGAATCAGTAGTAATGCAGGAAACAGAAACGGTAATTGAAATTCTGAAACAGTTGAAAGATATGGGTGTGAGAATAGCAGTAGACGATTTCGGGACAGGATTTTCATCTATGACGTATCTTTTACGCCTACCCATTGACCGATTAAAAATTGACCGCAGCTT
>SKVS01000258.1 GCA_007129335.1 Spirochaetaceae bacterium | reverse complement strand
CCTCGTACATGCTCTTTCCGGCCCGGGCAGGATGCATGTCGCATACTCCCAGGATTTGCACGCCTTTTTTCTTGAGCAGCATTTCTGCCATGCCGCTTCCCATTGCGCCGAAGCCCCACAGCAATACGCCTACTTTTTCTTTCATGGTAATCCCCTTGGTTTTATTTACTATTGTAGTAGTGATTATACATCCTGTGGAGCAGGTGTCAATGGATTTTTTGAAATTGACAATCGTAGGTCGTGTGTATAATAATACACATGAGAGGGTGTATTATGAGAACGAATATTGTATTGGATGACCAGCTGGTGGCAGAGGCATTTCAATATGCCCAGAGCATCAACACAAAAAAAGACCTGATAGAAACTGCCTTGCGGGAATTTGTAAAAATGAGGAAAATGAAAAACCTGAAGGATTTAAAGGGGTGTATTCAATTTGCTGATGATTATGATCACAAGAGCATGAGATCATAAGAAAATGATTTTAGTCGATACCTCGGTGCTCATGGATTATTTTAAGGGAATTGAAAATGAGCCGGTTGCTTTGTTTGACTGGGTTCTTGATAATTCCATCCTCTACGGCATCTGTGATTTTGTTTATCAGGAGCTGTTGCAGGGATCAAGATCGGAAGCTGAATTTCTGAAGCTGAATACCTACCTGGAAACTATTCCGTTTTACTATCTTCAACACCAGAAAGAATCCTATGGACAGGCAGCATTCATGAATGTACGCTGCCCAATGGGAGGAGTTTCCATCCGCAGCACTATTGATTTGTTGATTGCCCAAATTGCTCTGGAAAATGACCTTTACCTGCTCCATAATGACAAGAATTTTGATCATATGAAAACGGTTTTAACGGATTTAAAAATCCTCAAGAAGCCATTGGGTTAGCAGTAGGTTCAATTACGATTGGGAAAATCTTTACACTAGAGGCTCTTGCCAAAGGGACTTCTGCAAAGCCTCCTACAAAAAACTACATTTTATAACTTGTTTCATAGAAACGAGTTATAAATTATCTCGATATTGCGCATGGGCCATTTTTGCTACTGCAAAAAATGTGTTCAAAGACTTTTAAATTTGCCTCACTACAAAAAAAGCGACAATTTTTCGATTGTACCGAAAAATTGTCGCATGTTTATATGCAGAAATGCCGGCTTATTATCGGAGCAACTGATTGCATGTTACCCTATCCTTGTCCTGCAAAAGGTTTCCATTGCTACCAAAAGTCCCAGCACAGGTGCCTGTGGGTTGTGATTTTGGGAACTATGCCTACATATCTGGGATTCTCTAGGGTAAAACATCCCACCTGGGCCACAGAACCAGATCCTGAGCAAGTATTCACCGATTATTCCCATGGTTGGTCCAGGCAGATTCCCAATAGGTGATGCCATTCTCTTCCCATTTACGCTCCCAGTCGATCAGGCGTGTCCTGCAAGGGTGGGTCTGGGCAGGGCATCGGTGAATTGGAGGTAGAGGCTCCCCAAGCCTGCAATAGGCGCAAGATCTATCTCAGTCATCAGGGTATCGAGTACCACCTGAATGGTCTCGTTCTCTGTAAGCCCCTCAACCTCCAAATTGACCCCCACAAAGGGGATGGTGTACATGCGGTTCGTGAAAACAGCGTCAAAGGTGCGTGCGAAGTGACTGGTAGAGACTGTAAAGATCTGGCCGGGGGCAAAATCGGCACCGAAAATACCACTTTGCCATTGGATAAGATCGTGTCCTTAAAGTGGAGCAAATCTCCCCCGGGCAGAATAAGAGCTGTGTCACCCTCACGGTAGATTGTTTGATCCATGGGTGCGTCACCGCTGGTTGCGCCATTGCTGTTGTAGGTAATTTGAAGATTCGAGTTTTGGTCGTTTAGCGGAGCATTGGTTGTACTTTCGGTGTTACCCGGGATATGGGAACCATCGATGGCAATATCGCATGCTGCGACTAGTGTAACCAATTCCGGGGTTAAGATGAAAACCGTATTTTTCCATTTTTTCGCGTTGTATTTCCGGTGTGGAATGGTGTTTTGTTGAAAGATAAAGTTGATTAAAAAAAGTCTGCATCTACCATGTGGTATAAAGAAAGCCAAAAATGCAAAAAAATTTCATGAATTGAGTTGTAGAAGTGCAGTTTGGAGTAAGGAGAAACAACTACAGAAAGATACACATGTTCTTAACACGACTCAGCAGGAGTACCGAGTATTCCCTGCCATGAAGGTTGGAGCTAAGTCCACCTCTTACACAGCAATTAAAGCTCCTCAGGCACCAGAACAAACTTCCCTACGTGGGTTTTCTGGAGGAATGTTTTTTGCGCCTGGATTATTTCCGAAAGGGGAAATGTTCCGGCTACCAGGGGGCGGATTTCTCCCTGTTCAATATAGGAAATAAGATTAGGAAAAACCGGTTCATCCCAGGCGGTGCATCCGATTATTGAAACATCCTTTAAATACACATCCCGAATATCAATACTCAACATTGGTCCGGCAATTGCGCCGGAACTTACGTAGCGACCGCCCTGACTCAGAACCTTGAGAATATCACCAACCCCGGTGCCCCCAACATTATCAATTGCCACATGAATGGATTTTTCCCCCAGAGCCTGAACCACAGATTTGGACCGGTCCAGGACCTGGTCGGCTCCCAGCTGACTGATTTGTTCAGCTTTCTCTCTTTGGGTAATGGCAATGCAGTGGGCACCCCGTCTTTTAACTAACTGAACTGCCGCTGAGCCCACCCCTCCGGATGCTCCGGTAATGAGGACCCGTTGACCGGCCCTTACACCGGCCCGGTGAATCATGTTTTCCGCAGTTCCGTAGGCGCAGGGAATGGTGCCCAGTTCGGTATTGGACCAGGTGCTGCGAACGGGAAAAACTTCGCTTGCAGGTATGCTGACGAACTGGGCGAATGCTCCGTCGAAATCCGATGCCATCCAAATGTTTTCGTAAGATTCCCAGCTGCCGGCTCGTATGCAGGGACGAATGAGTACCCGCCTGTCCAGCAAATGGGAATGGTCTGTTGACCCTGCGGCAACTACCCTTCCGCAGCAGTCGGTGCCCTGAATCAGGGGAAAGGGGGTAGGTTTGTTCCACCCTCCGTCGGGTCGGTTGGTGGGAGGGGTGTTGTTGGGGGTGCTGTTAGCGTGCTGATTATAGGAGGGCTGATTATAGGAGGGCTGATTTTTGGGCCCTGTCCTTGTGGATTCGTCTGATGTTTCGAGGGTTCCGGTAGTTACGCTTTTTGAGTACCAACCCAAACGGGTGTTGATTTCCGTGTTGTTGATCCCCGCAGCCAGGACCTGAACAAGGACCTGGTTGGTGGATAAGGCCGGCACGGGTACGTCCTTGTACTCCAGTTTTTCGTAACCACCGTTTCCTGTTGTGACAACGGCCTTCATGGTACTGGGAATGTCCCGGCTCTGGAGGGCATACGTGTTGGGGGATTTCATGGTGGTTTCCTTTAGGGTGTTATTTCGGGTGCGTGGTTTCTCTATCCGCCGGAACCTCTTGTTCCCGGCGTTTCAGGAGTTTTTGGATGATTTCTTCCAAGAAAATGAACAGGAGGGTGCGGGATTTTTCGTAGGGCTTAAGGTGGGAGGGCTGGGGATAGGCGGATAACCAGAATATGCGGTCGCATTGGTTGAACAGGTCGGTATTATATTCCTCCACAATAATGGCGACAGTACAGTGCTTTTTCCTGGCGGTATGGTACACATCCTGGAATGAATGGAATCTGCCGGTTTCGGTCAAAATCAACAATAAGGTGGTATCATTGACCATATTATCTATGGCCACCTCGTCAGAAATTGCCAGCACCATTTTGTCGGTGCAATTCTGGAAACGGTATTGAAAGTACTGGGCACACAGCAATGATGGCCCATACCCGAAAAGAATGACTTTCTTGTGGGTGTCTATGAGTTCTAACAGCTCATCTACCAGTTCGGTTTTGAAGGATGCAAGGAATTTTTCTATTCGGGAAATTTCCTCTGAATGAACCCCTGTGGTAATTTCCTTTCCTGAAAGAAAGTCCCGGTACTGTTTGAAATTAGTGAACCCCATTTTTTTCACGTATTTTGAAATTTTTGAAATAGAGCATTGGCACAGATCTGCCGCATCCTGTATGCGAAAGGTCTGGTTGGTTTCAATTGCTCCAATCAGGGTAGCGTGGATTCTCTTTTCTGTGCTGTTCAGGTTGTTCAAATCAACGGTAATCATTTCTTTAACTCTAAGCCAAGTTTGACCCTGACTCAAGGGGGAGGAAGCCCCTGGGGTAAAAATTCCATAAAAAAAATGGAAAATTT
>SKVS01000391.1 GCA_007129335.1 Spirochaetaceae bacterium | reverse complement strand
GGAGTATTTCCATATTTTTAAAATACGAAAAATCCGCAGAACCCTGAGGATTCTAAAAAAAATGAGACTGGGAACGCCTGCTATGATCAAGCCCAAATAGGTAGGTACGATTGCCAGAAAATCCATAATACCAAAGAAGCTGAAAATATAGCTGGCAGGACGTTTTACAACAGCAATTCTCAGAATGTATTCCACGGTGAAAAGTATGGTAAAAAACCATTCCAGTCCGCGAAAAAGGTAATGATACTCCCGGGAATAAGCATCCACGCTTTCTACCATGGAGTTCAAGACACTTAGGGATATGAAGAGAATGAGGAGAGTATCAGAAACCCGGCCTTCAAACGTATCTGCTTCAAAAATAATTTCATACAGCCTTCCCCGCCATGAGCTAATGCTGTGGGGTTGTAATTTGATTTGTTTTTTTCTACTTGTCATGAATTTCCCTCAATTGTTTCCCTTGTTGATTTTACCTTGTTGTCACTTGCCACTTGCCACTTGCTACTTGTGGAAGTGTTCTTTAATGAACCATCCCTTGTGTCCCATGCAGAAGCGGGAGATCTTTGGTATGTTGCAGGAGATGCCTGGGTATGGTTCGCTTATGGGGTAATCTTTCCAGTTTTTCCGCAAGCCACACACAAAGTATAGACTGTTTTATAATCCGGAGTTGAACGAAAATCCACCTTATTATAGAGGGAAGAGTGAGATTATTACATGAAAGGCCACTATGTGGCTAATTTAATCCCTCAATTCTGCCTTGTTCGGCAAAAGAGATAAAATGAGCATGATAATAAGAACAGGCACCAATAGATAATTACCTACCGCACCTGGGGCTGTTCCGGTGATCTCCATAGGTTTTAGTATAGTTAACAGGAGTCTAAATCCATACTCAAGAATACCGAGGAAATACAACAGGGGAATGAGTGTGCGCCGGTGTACCAATGCCAGCAAATAGACCAGCCCCATAAGCAGTTGAGACAGGCCCCAGAGGGCAAACAGGTGAATTACCGCAGCAGCCCCGTTAGGGGTAAATGATGACAGGGGAATAGTGGCAATTGATTGAGCACCCCCATCGGGTGCAATAATATGAATAAGGCTGCGGACAATTGTAACTGCTGTAAGAAATCCGAAGAAAAACAAGGCAATTCGGTTTCCCGAAAAGTAATTCCCAGTCAGGCCCTGGAATAAATGCTGACGAAGTAAGGGGTTTGGTTTCATGATTGATCTGCCTTGCCGGTTCGGAATTTGGGTTGTTTAGAGTACAGAAAATACAGAAAGGTAAGGGTGCAAAGCCCTAAGTAGGCAAGCATCATGTATTTACCAGAAAATTCTGATTGCATGGAAACTCCGTTCAGCCGAATGCCAAGAATACCAAAGGCATATGCCAGTGGAATTATGCCAAGGACATATCCTGAAAGTTCTTTCGCCTTAAGTGCAATAAGCAGAAATAGTCCTGCGGTTAAGAAGTTGGAATTTCCAAAGACCCCGAGCAGCAACAATGCATCCGGGTGACCATCTATTTGAGCAATATTCAGGGCTGCCCAGTTCAAAAAGAATGTATGGAAAAGACCTCTTAATCCATCGACCCCGGCAAGGAAAAGAAGCACGCGCTGTGAGAGGTTTATAGCTTTTTGTTGCGGATTTAATTGCATAGGTAGTCCTTGATTTGTTATGATTAAGTGTTACTTTTGTAACACTTTAAGCGGAGTATAGAATCAATCCCCCTTAAGAGGCAAGAAATAATCAGAGAACTGATACACAAAGGGCTAAATGAGTACCACCAAACGCCAACAGCAAATTGACCAAAGCCGCAGACTAATTGAAGAAGGCCTTATTCAAGCAGCCAGGAACAGGCCTTACAGTCAGCTTTCCAATGAGCAAATAGTAAAAGCCTCGGGTGTTTCCCGCATGACCTACTACCGCCATTTTCAGAATAAGCGGGAGGTGCTGCTGTCTCTCTTGGAGCGGTTATCCGGTGAAATTGGGCAAAGGAGTCACGGTAAACCTGAAAAAGGAACCGGTGTCGGTGGTTTAGCAGAAATGTTGCATCGCCGTTTCACGGTACTTCTTGAGAATCAGCATCTTCACCATCTTCTAACCGATCCCCAGGCCCGTGAGGTCTTCCGGGAATTCCGCTGGCAGCGTTCTGCCGAGTTTTTTCCCCACCCGGAGAATGAAAAAAATGTATATAAACGGTTATACATCCTGGGAGGTATAGATGGCATGACCTTGCAGTGGATTGAAACGGGTATGGTGGAATCCCCATCTTTCATGGTTGATCTTTGCCTCGAGCTCGTTGAAGGAAGAGGTTCAGATCCTACACCCTTACATAGAGGTAGGCTTTCAGGAATATAATTGCTGATAGATTCGACGCAATAGGCTCAGGAAGCACCTATTGGGAAGCTTCCCCGGAATCTCGGGACAAGCCGTACCACCGTGTAATCCCGGCTCCGGCATCCACATTTGCCGACCGTTCACGAGTCCAGATTATCACTTCCTTTCCCGGAAACAGTTGTTTTGCATGTGCCAGTGAACGGGTTTCCCGTTCCAGGTTATCCCCATGTAAATCCAAGCAGACTAGAATAAGTGCAGAGTCTGTCACAAAATCAATTTCGCCGCTGTTGTCCAGCAGAAAACTTGGTTTTATTCCTTGTCGGCGAAGTTCCAAAAAACATGCATTTTCCCAAAGCTGACCCCGATCCGGCTTTGATCGTATTACCTGGTACAGTCCGTTGTCCACAAGATAGATTTTTCGAGCTGCAGAGGGATTAATTTCATTGGAGATCGTAATAAGAAAAAGGCTGTCTTCAAGGTGGTGGAGGTACTCATACAGGGTGTCCTTGGAAAGGCGCCGTCCCTGGCTTCTGAAATCATTGTACCACTTGTGAACAGAAAAGGTTTTGGTGAAAGACAACAGCGCTTTCTGAAACAGCTTCTCAACCAGATCGACATTTTTTATTTCGTGCCGTTCAACCACATCACGGAGCAGCATGGTATCCACGTAAGATTGGAGCAGATGTTTTTTGAGATCCGTCTCCTGAGCTATTACAACTTCCGGGAAACCTCCCCACTGTAAATACTCATCAAGATATGCGTTCAATTGTGCTCTTTGGCGGCTATTGTAAGGAGGACTCTGCTGCCAATCACGAAATAAGAGAAACTCTACAAAGCTCAAAGGAAATATTTCATAGCTCAGGACCTTCCCTCGTAACGATGTGGCCATACTCCTCCCAAACAGAGATGAGTTGGAGCCGGTAATGAAAATGAGAACATTCTGATTCTGAAGATACCTAAGCCCTGACTCGAAGTCGGTGAGCTGTTGGATTTCATCCAGGAAGAACACAGGCTCAAGCGAGCCGCAAATCTCCAGGGAAGCCTCCCACAGCTTTTGCCAGTCTTCCTTCTGAAAGTCTTGCCAGAGGTATTCGGTGAAATCAATCCAGATTCCCTGTTGTGTCTGGATGCCCATCTGCTGATGCAGCTGTAGCAGGTAAGTAGACTTCCCGGCACGCCGGCTTCCCAGAATAGCAGCAATTTTACCTGTTTGCCGGTGAAAGCTGTGATCTATCTGCATTTCCCGGGGAACAAAGGTCTTGCGCGACTGAACTTCCTGTCTGTCAAGGATGTATTCTTTGATTATTTCCTTGTTCATAGGGAAATTATAACTGATTTATTCCTTTCTTGAAAGACCTCATAATCGGTGCTCAAAACGGTTTATTCAACCGAACTGGGTTTGCTCTGGGTATGGTGGAATCCCCATCTTTCATGGTTGATCTTTGCCTCGAGCTCGTTGAAGGAAGAGGTGGCTGCCTTACACTGTCACATAAAGGTACGCAGTCAGGAATCCAAAGAAGGCAGTAATAAGCATTCCCACCTGATTAAAGTAAATTTTTCTGTTACGCACCATCTGCAAAAAATTGCCTATTTTTTTTACCATGAAAAAGTACAGGGCAATACCAATGGCCAGGGTAAGCAGGTACATAAGGACTTTTTCCAGACCGTAGGCTCCTTGGAGGTTGTAATTCTGATTAAAGAACAGTTGTACGGCCTGGGTGCCAAAAATTCCCCCTGCCAAACAGGCTAAGCCCACTGTCATGGAAACACCATTTATGAAGGGGTCTTTCATGGGTGGAACATGATCTGGGGGATCTCCAAAAAACATGGTGGAATACTTCACAAAGGACAATACGGTTCCCAGGTTTACAATGAACATTCCCAGTTCGGCCAAATTCCCTTCCATACCGTTCTGGATGAGGTACTTAGAAATACTGCCGTTAAACAAAGGGGTGCCGG
>SKVS01000398.1 GCA_007129335.1 Spirochaetaceae bacterium | reverse complement strand
TTGGTTCAAGGAGCTTCGGGTTCATGTCAATAAAGGTTCCTGTTGCAAAGTCATTCAATGCAATTCCAATGGGGGACAGGCGGTAAAGGGCATTGAGTATATTGTTCTGATACCGTTGAGTTCGTTCACTGTTTTTTCTTTGGGTAATATCAAGGGCAATTCCCAGATATCCGGTAATATTCTTGTGGTTATCCCGGACTGCTGTAACGGTCAGATCCACGGTAAGGTGGGAGCCCTCCTTTGTAACATAGGTCCACTCCCTTTCTTCGAAGGCTCCCTCTTTAGCCTTGGCAATGAAGGTTTCAAAACCGGAAATGGGACGGTGTAGTTCTTCCGAAAGGGTACGGGAGTGTTGGGATACTTCCGAATCCAAATGGAACATTTGGGGAGTTTGCTTTCCCAGAATTTTCTCTGGTGCGTAGCCGAGCATTCGTTGAGCACCGGTATTAAAGGTGGTGATTGTACCTTCTGTGTTGGTAGCAATAATAGAAACCTGATGGGATGCATCGAGAATATTCGATAGCTGCTGATTGACAAGGGAGAGTTGGGCTTCGGTTTCTTTCTGAATGGTAATATCTTCTTTAACTGCCAGGTAGTGGGTTGTTACTCCCTGGGAGGTACGAACCGGAGAGATGCTGGCAAATTCCCAATAGAGTTCTCCGCTCTTTTTTCTGTTCTGAAGCTCGCCCCTCCATTCCAGTCCGGCATCCAGCATACCCCACATTTCTTCGTAGACCCGGTCTTCCATATTTCCAGATTTAAGCATTCGGGGATTTTCTCCCAGGGCTTCTTCCCGGGTGTAACCGCTGGTTCGGAAAAAGGAGGGGTTTACGTATTCAATTGCACCTTCAGGATTGGTAATTATTACGGTTACCGGGCTCTGTTCAACCGCCCTGGTGAGGATTGCCAGATCATCAAGGTTATGGTTTTCCTGTGCTGGCAGATCCTTGCCCTGTAGTATAAGGGTAAAGCTTCTGCTGTCTGTAGAATAAAGGGTAACCTGGAGCAGCTGGTTATTCTTTGCAAGAAAGTATTCAGTGCTACCGTACTCCTGATTGACAGCCCGGGGGAGGTACCAATGAATGAATTGGGAGAATTCTTCGTTTGTTTCTGACTGTATCTGGGACCATTGTTTTCCTGCAATGCTGCCGGGGCTAAGGAGAAAGAAATGTTCAGCAACGGGGTTTACATCCTGAAAAAAGAAATCAGGAGTATCGCAGTGAGGTATCCATTCATGATGAATGTAGCCCATTACTGGGTTATGGAATAGAGGGTGGGTATTCATGGCGTTGGTCTTAATGTAATTGTCTGTAATCCCTGTGACAAGGTTTTTCTAGTGGTGCGAATTTTGGCCTTGTATGGAAATCATCAAAATGCGTGGACGAAAACTGCTAAAAAGTGTGGTTTTCAATAGGTTTTTTAAGGGGTTTTTCAAGGGGTTTTCATAGGATACCAAAGGAGAAACTGTCAAAATTAGGCTTGGGCCAAAATTCGCACCAGTAAGTTTGTGTTTGCCTGAGGGTCAATCGGGTTTGATCAGTGGACCATCCCAGTCAAAAATAGCACCCATATCGTATACCCGGGTATAGCCTAAAGATACCAGAGCTCTCAGGGCCTGGTTGCTCCTGTTTCCGGACCTGCAGTATAAGACAACAGGATAGTCCAGCGATGGTATGACTTCTTCTGCGGTACGTGCATTTATCATGGTGTTGGGAAGGAGTATGGCATGAGGAATAGCTCCTGCGGAGAATTCCTGTCGGGTTCGAACATCAATGAGAATAGCCGGAGGATCGGCATTCAACAGGATTCGAGCCTGGTCGGGAGTAATGACAGTGCCGGGCTCAAAGGAGGATGGTGTTTCTTGTTCGCCTGTGCTGAACAATGGGGTAATTGCCAGTATAATGAATAAGATTGCTGTAAGAATGGTTATGGTTTTTTTCATACTGTCTCCAGGGGAATGATTTTCTATTTATTACTGTATAACAATATATAAAATATGTAATGTAGTTTGCAACCAGAACAGGATTCATTCAGGATATTTTTGTTAAAAAAGGAAAGGATGCATATGATATACCCGGATAAGGGAAGTACAACAAAACAGAGTCCCGGAAAACCGATTTCGCCAATGAACAAGGGATTATTGATTTATCTAGTGCAGGAAGGTTCATGGATCGGAGGTATATATGGTATTTCCTTTCTTCTGACCAGGTTCTTGCCCATACCTCTTGGTCTGCTTGGTATGGGTATTTTTGCAGGGTTGTTTCTTACGGGTGTAAGGAAGGCAGGGAATTTTCCAGTGCTTGTGCCTTTTGCCCTGGCTCATATGGCGTTTTTTTTCATTCCTCCGGCTGTTGCTATTCTGGAGGTTCAGGGCATAACCTTAGGGGACGGGGTGAAAATTCTAATTCTTCTGGTTGTAAGTAATATCCTGGTCATGGGGGTTACAGGCATGGTGGTGCAGAGAATACTGAAAGGAATGGAGTCATGAACCAACTCCTGCCTCCTGCGCTGAGCTCCAACCCTTTGTTCGGCCTTGTTTTGACCCTGACCTGTTATGGGATTTCCCGAATGCTGTATTTGCGTACCGGTCAGCCACTGTTAAATCCGATTTTTGTCAGCCTGTTGATTATCCTGGGAGTCTTACAGTTCCTGGGTATTCCGGTGGAACATTACATGGCTGGGGGCAGTATTATTTCTGCTTTTCTCCCGGTTACGGTAATGATTCTTGCCCTTCCCTTGTACAAGCAGCTGCCGGTGCTCGTCAAATACCGCTGGGCTGTACTTGGGGGAGCAGGTGCGGGGGTACTGACCTCTCTTGTTTCGGTGACGGTTCTGGCAAAACTTTTAGGACTGTCTCCCGATCTTATCCGAGCCCTCATACCGAAGTCCATTACAACCCCCCTTGGGGTGGAGATGGCTGGCTTCCTGGAGGCTTCCCGGAGCCTGACGGTAATAAGTATTGTGGCAACTGGGATTATCGGGGTGCTTGTGTATCCCCTGGTATTTCGCCTGTTTCGGATTTCCCACCCCGCGGCCCGGGGGCTTGCTCTGGGAACCGCCTCTCACGCTGTGGGCACATCCAAGGCTCTGGAGTTAGGACATCAGGAAGGAGCCATGTCCAGCTTGGCCATTATTGTTACCGGTCTGGTGACCCTCGGTATGACCCCTCTCGTTATCCTTCTTCTGGGAATTATTCTATGACCCTGTGGCCCGGGGCGCACCCCCTTGTGGAAACCTGGTTTTCCCAAAAATTTGGTCAACCCACCGACATCCAGTCCCGGGGCTGGGAGGCAATTGCCAGGGGTGAACATGTTCTTGTTACCGCCCCTACCGGAAGCGGCAAAACTCTGGCAGCATTTTTATACTTTCTCAACGGACTTCTGGATAGTGCAGAACTACCCCCTAAACCTAAACCGAAGGTCCTGTACATTTCTCCCCTGAAAGCACTGAACACCGATATGCATAGGAATCTGCTGACTCCTCTGGAGGAACTGTACGCTCTGGATCATCAGAACACCTTCAAGCCTGTACAGGTGGGAATCCGCAGCGGCGACTCCACTCCGTCCCAGCGGGAACGGCTGCTGAAGCATCCCCCAGATATTCTGGTGACCACCCCCGAAACCCTGCACATTATGCTTACCTCAGCCAGGGGTCGAAAGGCCGTGGAAGGCATTACCACCCTGATTCTCGATGAAATCCACGTTCTGTTGGGTTCCAAACGGGGCAGCCTGGCAGCTCTTTCGGTTGAGCGGCTTGAATCGATCAATCCGGGAATGCAGCGCATTGGATTGTCCGCCACGGTGAATCCCACCGAACTTGCCGGGGCATTTCTGGTTGGGGTCCAATCGGACCTCGAGTACCAACCAGCATCCGGGCACCAACCAGATGACCAGGAGCACCACCCAGCATCCGGTCACCAACCAGCCGGCGCGAATCACCAACCAGCATCCGGGCACCAACCAGATGACCAGGAGCACCAACCCGCCCACCAGCCCCCCAGAACCCCGCACCCAAGCAGTTCTCCCGTTGCCCGACCCTACCTTCACATTGCCAGTTCAATCGAAAAAAAGTACCACCTGGAAATACTTCTGGGGTCCGAAGAACTGCCTTCCTGGTGGGACAGGCAAATACCGGTCATTGCCCGGGAAATCCAACAGAATACCACCACCCTTATTTTTTGTAACAGCCGCCGTACAGCCGAGAAACTGGCCCACAGGGTAAACGAGCACCTGGGAGAAAAAGTAGTCTTTGCCCACCATGGCTCCCTGAGCAGGGAATATCGCCAGTGGGTGGAA
>SKVS01000132.1 GCA_007129335.1 Spirochaetaceae bacterium | reverse complement strand
GATGTACAATGAAACCAGCCGTGCTACCCAAAAAGAACTTTCCCTCATTGAGCAAGCCCCTGGTATTGACCCTTATTTCTATTTTTCTGGGTTTTCTGGTAGGCGCTGTGATCCTTCTTGTCGCAGGTTATAACCCTATTGAAGCCTACTGGATCATGTTCTACGGGGTATTTGGATTACCCCGATACATTTCCTACACCATTATCATAGCGGCTCCCCTTATATTCACCGGATTAAGCGTTACCTTTGCTTTTCGTACGGGTCTGTTTAACATTGGAGCGGAAGGCCAGTTCATTATGGGAGCTATGGCAGCAGTTCTTGTGGGATACTTCCTCCAGCTTCCCATGATCCTCCATGTACCCCTGGTTTTTCTTGCCGCCATGGCTGCGGGAGCTGTCTGGGGTAGTATTTCCGGATACTTAAAAGCTGGTTTCGGGGTACATGAGGTAATATCCACCATTATGTTGAACTGGATTGCCCTGTACACCAATAATTACCTCATAAAAACATCCTGGCTCCACAGGGTCGGAACCGAATCGAGTCACCGAATTCAACCAACAGCACGAATAGATATCGTTGGAGTATGGAAGAGAACCCCTGAAGGGGTAGCCTGGCGGGCAGAAAATCCATTTTGGGGTGACATACTCAGAAGCGAGGTAAACCTGGGGATCATTTTTGCTTTACTTGCAGCCTACATAGTCTGGTATATTATTAACCGCACGACCCTGGGTTATGAACTGCGGTCGGTCGGATTTAACCAGGATGCGGCCCATTACGGAGGAATTCCTGTTAAACGGAGTATGACTGTCTCAATGGCTATTGCTGGAGCTCTCGCTGGTGCTGCGGGAGGAATCCTTGTAATGGGGGTTACCCAGGAAGTTACTGTCCTGGCTGCCATGGAGGGCAATGGTTTCGATGGTATCGCGGTAAGTCTAATAGGAGGAAATACTCCGATCGGTGTTGTCTTGTCGGGACTTTTGTTCGGTGCCTTACGCTATGGAGGAACGAAAATTCAGCCAATCCTGGGTGCTCCTAGAGAAATAATCAATATTGTCATGGGTACCATTGTGTTCTTTATAGCAATGCCCAATTTATTTACTATTCTCCAGGGCAGGTTTCGGGAAAAATTCGGGAGCAGCTCCACCAAAGTAGCTGCACAGAAGAAAGGAGGATCCAATGAATGATGTAGCTTTCATCATAGCCACAAGCCTCATGTACGCAACCCCTCTTATTTATACATCAATCGGCGGGGTCCTCAGTGAGAATAGCGGTGTCGTTAACATTGGCCTTGAAGGTATGATGGCCTTTGGAGCTTTCATGGCAGCAGCCGTTGGATTCTTTTCGGGTAATCCCTGGCTTGGTTTTCTTGCGGGGGGCCTTGGGGGAATGTTTCTTGCCTTGTTTCATGCTGTTGCGACCGTCACCTACCGGGCAGATCATGTGGTAAGCGGAATTGCCCTCAATTTTCTTGGTCCCGGTCTTGCTCTTTTTCTCAGCAGATTATTCTTTGAGGGCGCTACCATGACCCGTCCTCTGGATCTGGCGAATAAAATTCCTTTACCCCTTGCAAGGTTTTTTCCTGACGGGTCTGGCCTGTTTCAGCGCAGCGGATTTTTCGGGGTAGTTTTTAATCAATACGCCACGGTATATATGGCTTTTTTCATGGTAGCTATGGTTTGGTACTATTTATACAAGACAAAATACGGATTACGATTACGGTCGGTGGGGGAGCATCCTGAAGCTGCTGATTCCCTGGGAATTAATGTGTTCAAAACCAAGTATACCGGTGTGCTTTTATCGGGATTATTCGCAGGCTTCGGTGGTGCTTCCATGAGTATAGCAGTTGTGTCCCGCTTCAGCCCAACCCTTATTTCTGGCCAGGGATTCATTGCTCTTGCTGCCCTCATTTTTGGAAAATGGAAGCCCCAGGGAGCAATGTTGGCATGTCTTATGTTTGGTTTTGCCCAGGGTTTATCGATTTATATGGGGAATCCCCTGGTGGGTTTGCGAATTCCCGATCCTGTGCTCAGCATGATTCCCTATGTGTTAACTCTGATTGTATTGGTGTTCCAGGGTAAACTTGTCGGGCGAACAGTAAGTCCCAAGGCTCTGGGAAAGCCTTTTTACAAGAGCTGATAAGAGCATACACACTCACCGAGCAGGCAAGATTTGGTTTGATCTAGGTCGATCAGCTTGTCTGCGTCGGACATCTGCGGGTAGGGATTTTTCCGTCTTATTGTCCAAAAACCCGGTTGCCAATGTCTTTTCTAAACCATGCTCCTGGGAAGGTTACCGATGTGGCAACCGAATATGCACTGGTTCTGGCTGTAAGAATTTCATCACCCAAGCCCACGCAGGTAAAACATCTACCCCCGGAGGTGTATACCGTTCCGTTTGCGGAGTAGGTGGATGCGTGAAATAACAACTGCTGTTGATTGGGTCGTGGCAGGGAAACCGGGAGATCTTTTTTGTATGATTCTGGATATCCAGGACTGGCAACAACAACCCCAAGGGCTGTCTGATGGGAAATTCTGACTTCAAGGTTTTTTAAGGTCTTTGTTGCAATAGCTTCAGAGAGGTTACAAAAATCGTTCAAAATGAGCGGAATAAGAACCTGGGCTTCGGGATCTCCAAAACGGACATTGTATTCCAGAAGTTTTGGTCCTTTATCGGTGACCATGACTCCAAAGTAAACCACACCCCGATAATCGAAGTTTTCTTTTTTGAATCCTTCGAAGGTGGGTTCGACGATTTCCTGTACCATTTTTTGCAGAAGTTTGCTGTCAACCCAGGGAACCGGACAAATTGCGCCCATGCCACCGGTATTGCCTCCGAGATTCCCATCCTTGGCTTTTTTATAATCCGTGCAGGTGGGCAGCAGGGTGTAGGAATCCCCATCTGTCAGAGCAAAGAGGGAGACCTCGTACCCGTTGAGAAATTCTTCAAGCACAAGGGGGCCTTCTTTTAATCCTTTTGCTGCAAAATCAAGAATTTCCTGTTCTTTGTCCGACTCTAAGACTCCCTTGCCTGCTGCAAGACCACTCATTTTTACAACGATTTTTTTCTTATGGTTGTTCCAATACTCCTTGACTTCTTCAAGGGAAGTACATACCACCGCCTCAGCAGTAGGAATAGAGTGGGTTGCCATAAATTTTTTACTGAAGGCCTTGCTCGATTCCAGTTGGGCAGCTCGTTTATTCGGTCCGACACAGAGAATATTCTTCTCCTGCAATCGGTCCACCAGACCAAGCGACAGGGGAGTTTCGGGGCCGACAAAGACCAAATCAATACCGTGTATTTTGCATGCATCAATTACCTGATCGGGATCCAGGCCGGAAATATTGGGCAGGTTAGTGGCAAAATGTTCAGTACCGGCATTACCAGGCGCAACATAGACCCCAGTATTTCGTTTGCTTTGGAAAAATTTCCAGGCAAGGGTATGCTCTCTTGCTCCATTACCAATTACTAATACCTTCAATGCAAGGCCTCCTGTTTTTCCAGTTCGCTTACTATGCTCAAAATTACCTGGGGGTATAATCTATGTTCTATGCTGTGAATAATACTTTCTACCTCTTCAATACTTTGTCCTGGACCACGTTCAAACTGTTCTTGAACAATGATTTCTCCTGTATCCATGCCTGTGTCTACATAATGAATAGTTACACCTAACATGGTATCCCTGGAGGCATAGCTTTCTGAAATAGCGTGAGCGCCGGGATACTTAGGTAGCAGGCTCGGATGTATGTTGATTATTTTATTCGGAAAACGATTAACAAACAACGGGGTGAGTAACCGCATAAATCCGGCCAGGACAAATAAATCGATTGGCATGAATTGCTCTAGTTTTTCCAGGATTTCTCTCTCTGCTTCTTCCCGATTCCTTTTTCCGTATTGAACCGCGATAAGGGGAATAGAGTGCTCTCTCGCGTAGTCTGCAGCAGGACAGCCGGGTTTGTCGGTAATCAGAGCAACCAGGGTATGAGCTGTGTTCTTGAAGAACCGGTGAATCTCAATAAAATTGCTTCCCCGGCCCGATGCAAACACCGCGAATCTAGCCATGGGTCAAATTTCCTATTTTTATGACATCCTTCAGAACGTCTTCATTTTGAATTACTGTAATCAGCTGGGATTCATTTTCTGCAGGCAGGGTAAAAGCAATGCCAATACCCATATTGAAAACTTTCCGCATTTCTTCCTGGGTTACTTCGCTTTGATCCTGTATCGCGGTGAAAATATCGGGAATTGTCCAATTCCAGAAGAATTTGGGTTTCAGGGAGTCAGGAAGTATTCGCAAGAAAT
>SKVS01000114.1 GCA_007129335.1 Spirochaetaceae bacterium | reverse complement strand
GAGAAGGTTTTTGGTTATCTTATTATTGAAAATATGCTTATGGATGTATTTCCGATAAAGAATAATTATGCCCATGAACAGGATGGTCAGGGGTAAAAAGGCAACAGCACCCCACACAAATCCTCCCAGTACCAGGGTTTGATCCAGTTGCCAAAAAATGCCCAGGGGCAGGTTCGCAAGGATACTCTGCAGCTGAACATAATCAGGTCCGGTGAGGAGGCTGTAGCCCAAATCATCGAGAAAAGGATCTACCATGCCCAGAAATGGTTGAATAAGCCCCATTACCAGGAATCCCGAAACGGTATGTACCTTTACCAAAAAAAAGATCGTAAAGATAAGGATCCACACCAAATTAACACCGGGTAACAGACCAAGCCAGATTCCGAAGGCCATGCCCAACGCCAACTCGGATGGTCTGCGGTTTGCATTCAGAGCCTTGATTATTTTTACAAGCTGTTTCATGAGCGTATTTTGGGAACTTTTCTCTTGTTCGTCCAGACTCACACCCGAAATGCTGCGCTTTTCTCCGGAAAAAAAACCGATTATACTGAATCTCAATATTACAGGAGTCCACACCATGAATCCAAACCCCCAGACAAGAATTACCCCTTCCAGTCCAGAAGAAATACTGAGCACCCTTACCCTGGAAGAAAAAGCTTCCCTGTGTTCGGGCAGGGATTTTTGGAACCTCAAAGCAATACCCGACAAGGGAGTGCCTTCCATCATGCTCACTGACGGACCCCACGGCCTGCGTAAGCAGGAAGGTTTGGACGTGGGATTTGAAAAAAGTGTACCTGCTACCTGTTTTCCTACTGCTTCTGCCCTGGCGTCTTCCTGGGATCCCCAGCTTATTCATCGAATGGGGGTTGCCCTGGGGGAGGAATGTCGCCAGGAAAAGGTTGCTGTGCTCTTAGGTCCGGGGGTAAACATAAAACGATCACCCCTGTGCGGAAGGAATTTTGAATATTTTTCCGAGGATCCTCTTCTTTCAGGAACAATGGCTGCAGCATGGATCCAGGGTGTCCAAAGTCAGGGTGTGGGAACTTCCCTGAAGCATTTTGCGGTCAACAATCAGGAGCGCCGGCGTATGGTTGTGGATGCCCAGGTTGACCAGCGGGCATTAAGAGAAATTTATTTACCGGGATTCGAACGGGCAGTAAAGGAAGGCCAACCTGATACGGTTATGTGTGCCTATAACAAGCTCAATGGTCATTACTGCAGCGAACATAATCAATTGTTGAGCACTATATTAAAAGAAGAATGGGGACATGAGGGCCTGGTTGTAAGCGATTGGGGAGCAACCAATGAGCGGGTAGCGGGACTCGAAGCGGGACTTGAACTGGAAATGCCCTCGAGCAATGGAGCGAATGACCGGCTCATAGTTCAAGCTGTGCGTTCGGGTAAGCTTGCCGAACAGATTCTTGACACAGCAGTTTTGAGAATTCTGAAGGTTATTCTGAAAACCCATCCTGCTACAATCGAAGACTTTACCTATAACAAACAAGCTCACCATGAGCTTGCCCGGGAGGTACTAACCCAGTCCATGATACTCCTGAAGAACAGGGAAATTCTTCCCTTGAAGATCGGAGGAGAAGGGGTAAAGAAAGACGAAACCGGCAACATTGCTATTATTGGTGAGTTTGCAAAAATTCCCCGGTATCAGGGGAGCGGGAGCTCCCTCATTAATCCCCATACCCTGGACAACGCCTGGGATGCCATGGTTCATGCCCTTAAGGGCAGTGCTGAAACAGTGTTTTACGCCCGGGGCTACGACCGGAATACCGAAGATCCTGTTCCCCAGGCAATTGAAGAAGCGGTCGCGCTGGCCCAGACCTGTCAAAGGGTAATTATATTTGCGGGACTTCCTGATGTTTCGGAATCCGAGGGCTTCGATCGCCAAACCCTGCACATGCCGCCGAGTCATAACGATCTCATTGAAGCGGTGGCAGGAGTTAATCCCAATGTCATTGTGGTTTTGTCTAACGGGTCACCGGTAACCATGCCCTGGCTGGACAAGGTCCAGGCGGTTCTGGAAACCTATTTGGGAGGACAGGCCTGGGGAAGTGCTGTTGTGGATGTACTTTTGGGCAGGGTTAATCCATCGGGGAAACTGGCTGAGACCTTTCCCCTGGCCCTGGAGCATTGCAGTGCCACTCCGAACTTCCCCGGTGGTTCAGCATCGGTTTCCTACAGCGAATCCATTTATGTGGGATACCGGTACTACTCTACAGCCAAACAGCCTGTTCTGTTTCCCTTTGGTTTTGGTCTGAGCTATACCAGTTTTGCCTACTCCAACCTGATTCTGAAGCAGGAAGACAGGGACGGCAGTCCGGTGGTGCTCGTCCGGTTTGACGTAACCAATACGGGTAAGTTTGGGGGAAAAGAAGTGGCCCAAGTTTACCTGAGGGCAGAACATTCTGTAGTTTTCCGGCCTGATCGGGAACTCAAGGGCTTTCAGAAAGTCCATCTGGAACCTGGGGAAACCCGGGAAGTACAGCTCATTCTTGACAGTCGGAGTTTTGCCTTCTGGGATGGGGGATCAGATTCCTGGTGTTCCGAAGCTGGAGCCTATGAAGTGTTGGTTGGATCCTCATCCGAGGATATTCTTTTGACCGGGAGAATCGATTACCCTGGGATGAACGAGCCTTCCCCCTGGGCCCGGGAACTGAAAAATCTGGTTCCGGGGTACTACGCCCCAACCATGGATTTGTTTACCCCTTCTTCAACGAGCGAGTTTGCTAAACTGTTGGGCAGGGAGCCTTCTGCACAGGACAGGGATCCCCGGGATCCATTTACCCGGACTTCCACCCTGGAAGATGCTGGAAAAACTCTTTTGGGACGCTTACTTTTAAAGGTGGCCCAACGGGGGCTGGAAAAACAAATGGGGCCTGAAACCGACAGGAAAACCATGGCAATGCTCCAGGCAATGATCAGGGAAATGCCTTTGCGCAATATTGGTATGCTTAGTGGCGGTAAGATTCCCATGAGAAAAATTGACGGGGTTATAGCTCTCCTGAATCGCCGGATTCTTCGGGGTTTATGGTACCTGGTGAGTTGACACCCATGATCCTCCTGAACGGGAGGAAAGGAGGGCTGCCTCAATAAATTCCAGACCCTTAAGCCCGTCTACTACTCCTGGAAAATCGTAATCCCGGTGGGGTAGCTTGAGAATGGCATTACCTATTGCCTGTGCTGCCTCGGTATACAGATTTGCAAAGCCTTCCAGGTAGCCTTCGGGATGACCCTTGGCAATGCGGCTGACCTTGGCGGCTGCCGGCAGTATCCCCGGTCCATTGGGAGTAAAAACCTGAGCCGGACCGTCAAGGGGAAAGAACTGGAGCCTTTGGGGTATTTCCTGACACCATTCCAGGGAACCGGATGAACCGCTGATCCTGAATGAGAGGCTGTTTTCCACCCCCGCTGCTGCCTGGGTTGCCCAGAATACCCCCCTTGCCCCGTTTGACATGCGTAAAAGAGCTCCAGCAAAATCGTGGACCTGGCGATTGGGTACAATGGTACCCACCTCGGCACTGACCTGGGAAACTTCCAGTCCGGTTACAAACCGAAGTAGATGGTGAGCATGGGTACCGATGTCTCCCATTACCAAGGATGGCCCGGATTTTTCCGGATTGTACTTCCATGCTCTTGGCATGTCGGGACTGACCTGAACCTCCCTGGCGCGACCACCCTGGACATATTCCACTTGAACCAGTCGAATATCCCCAAGCATTTTCTGTACTATCATTTCCCTGGCTTGGCGCACCAGAGGGTAGCCGGTGTAATTATGGGTCAGGCAAAAGACCAGATCCGTTTCCCTGACTTTTTGTACCAGGGCTCTTGCCTGTTCCAGGGTATTGGTCAGAGGTTTGTCACAAATGACGTGAAAGCCTTTGTCCAGAGCTGCCATAGAGTACTCAAAGTGGGTATCGTTTGGGGTCATGATTGCTAGGGCATCGATTTTATCCTTTCTGGTTTCTTCGGATTCAAGCATTTGTTGAACTGTTTTGTATAACCGATCGGAAGGAAAGCCCAGTTCCTTCCCCGCCTGAAGGGCTTTTTGTGGATTTGAAGACAGGACTCCGCACACCAGTTCGTAGGTATCATCCAACCGAGCAGCAATACGGTGTACTTCGCCGATGAAGCTGCCCGGTGCTCCTCCAATGACTCCTAACCTCAGCCTGCGTCCCAGAATTGATCGAATATGTTCCATGAGTATTTCCTTATCTAGTGGTGCGAATTTTGGCCTAACCTTTTTCTCAGCATAGTTTTTACTGGTAAATGCCTGGATAAGTTATGTTCCGAGTGCCATTTTAAT
>SKVS01000292.1 GCA_007129335.1 Spirochaetaceae bacterium | reverse complement strand
TGTCCATTTGCAAATAAAGAAGCCCGATTGCCGAATTCATGTGGTTTTTAATTCGATGGTGTACTTCCCGGAGGAGAACATCCTTCTCCTTGAGCAGACCCTGAATCTGAACATTTTTGCGATGAAACTGCCGGGAGAACAAAAGGGAAACCAGGGTTCCAATAACCAGTAACAGAACAATAATGCGGGTGTTGCCCAGAACCCGCCGGTAGTTTTGCTGGATCTGCCTGCGCATGTCCATTTCCTCGCTTATGTTCTGAATGGTGCCAAAAATAATGTTTTTTTCTGCATCTAAACGGGCAATTGACCGAATAGGAACAACTGCTTTATCGGGCTCCCGGTATATTTCAAACTCAACCAAGTAGGGTCTGGAATAACGAATGAGGTCTTCCATAGCCTGGTCCAGGTAATCGTTATACTCAGGAAGGCGGGTGCTGCGAAGACGGTCCATGGTAATTGTGTCTTTCTGAATGCCGTATATATCCCTGGCTCCCTGGGACGCACTAAGAAGACCTGTGTTCAGGTCATATTGCCAATGACCAAGGTTGCCGATTGTCTCGGCCAGGGTAAGCCGGTCAAGGGTTTCCTTCAGGGCATGTTCAGCGGAGATCCGTTCGGTAATGTCGTGAATGAAGGACAGTAAATACCTGCCCTGTTCTACGGGGGAAGAATGAACCTCCACCCACCGGTGGGTACCATTGGCAAGACGGTGCCGGAAAACGAAAAAATTCCGACTCTGCTGCCTTGCTTCAGCCATGCTCTGTTCTATGTCTTGGGGATCCATGGTGTTTATGTCTGAAATTCTCAGAGCAGTTAATTCGTCCCAGGAGTATCCGTAAAACTCCAAAGCTTTAGAATTCCCATCGAGTATACGATTTGTAATCGGGTCAATGAGGAGTGCGGGCATGGTTACCGCTTGTATAATGGGGGGTAAGGTCCCGGTTTCGGCGTAAAATGGCACCGATTGAATAGGGGTGAGTAAGGGGTACAGGAACAGGGCAAGGAAAAGGAGTTTGGATCCCATACTACATAGTGTAGATTCAGCCCCGGCATAATGCAAGTATCCAGGTATTCCAGGGCAAACGAATGAACGTTGCTGGGCTTGTGTATTTTCCCCTTTCACTATTCGCCCTGCCCTGTATTCTGGTATCTCTGGACATATATGCCATGGATAGTCCACAATATGGCCATGAAAAAGTTCGGTACCTTCAGCGGGGTATTCGTCCCCAGCTTCGAGGCTATACTCGGGGCAGTGTTGTTCCTTCTGCTTCCCCATCTCGTGGGAGAAATGGGTATGGTTCCCATGTTGGCTATAGTGGTTATTGCCAATTTGCTTACTACTGCAACGGCTTTTTCCATTGGCGATTGTACCAGTTCGGTAACCAATGTGGGCAGCGGAGGCATGTATGCAGTTTCCAAGCGCAGCCTTGGTCGGGCTTTTGGAGGTTCCATTGGTATACAGCTCTTCCTTGCTCAGGCTGCGAGTATTGGGTTTTATGCCATGGGTTTTGCAACTCCCTTGCAGGAGTTACTCCTGGGAATTCCCGCAGTCGAAGAAATGGTTCGAACCTACGGGTGGAATCCTATTGTACAAAAGCAGATCCTTGCCAGCCTCCTGGCTGTTCTTGGGCTCTTGGCGGCTCTTGTAGGTGCTGACTTTGTGGTGAAACTCCAGTTTGGAATCCTCATTATTCTGGGCATTTCGGTGCTGGGATTTTTCTTTAGCCCCCTCATGGGACTGGAATACCAGGGAGCAGCCCTGTTTACCCCGACTCCCAATCTCTGGGGAGCTGGAACATCCTTTACCTTCTTTGTTGCCCTGACCACCTTTTTTCCTGCAGTTACGGGTATAGATGCGGGGGTCGGTATGAGCGGCATGCTCAAGGATCCCCGGAAAAGTTTGTTCAGGGGTACCTTTTTAGCAATTGGATCAACCTTTCTGATTTATGCAGGACTTACGGTTGTTTTTTCCTATATCAATCCCGGTGCCCTCATTCGCAGCCCAAGCGGGCAGGTACCCTCTACCACCCTGATTTTTCAGAGCAACACTCTGTTGTATGTCCTGCTCATGACAGGGATCATGGTTGCAACCAGTTCATCGGCCCTTTCGTATTTTGTAACTGCTCCCCGAACCGCTCAGGCTCTGGTGTCCGATGATATACTTCCGAGATGGATGAATTTTCTCAAAAAAGACTTTATTCCCCGTGGTCAGGAGCCCCGGGTTGCAACTGTCCTGACCTTCCTCCTGGTGCTCGGGGTCATATGGAGCGGAGATGTGGACATGTCTGCCCGGGTGGTTGGTATTGCCTTTTTGGTGGTGTATGGGTGGATCAATTTGGTTGCCTTTTTTGAGCGGGTCTCAGGTAACCCGAGCTTTCGGCCTAGCCATAGGGTACCCTGGCTCGTTGGTTTGTCAGGTTTCGTAGGAGCTATGGCAATAATTGCCCTGGACAATTTGTGGATAGGAATTGGGGTAATTTTCAGTCAACTTATTATTTTCAATTTGATTCTTCGGTATAAGGCCCAGGGGCAAATGGAGGGGGTCTGGTGGGGACTTCTGTTTAACCTCATCAGCTTTGGTTTCAGCCGATTGAAAACCATTATTCAGGGTACCAAGAACTGGAGACCCATGGTTGCGGTATTTGTATTTGCCGACACAAAATCCACCACCGAAGCCACCTTGAAAATTGCCAAGCGGATTGGAGCTTTCAAGGGTATGTACGCGGTAAATGTGTTCCCCGGAAAGGAGAATAGCGAAGAGCAGGCCCAAATTCCTGAACACAGCAGCATCATTCACGCACCCACATCCGAATTATCCGGACTTATTCCTGTAATGACCCAAATGGCTATGCCTAATGGACTGAACTTCAACTCGGTACTCTTTGCTGTTGATACCAGGCTGAATATGACCGCAGTTATGGAGCAGTTACTGGAGCAGGGCCGGCATCTGATGCTCTACAAAGAGGGGACCCAGGAAGGCATCAAGGAAGGGGAATCTAAGAACAGGATTGACCTGTGGTGGAAAGGCCATGAAAACGGTAATTTCATGGCGCTGCTTTCCTATATTATTATTCAGAGTGACGATGCCCGGGGAAAAGAACCCCCGGAAATTCGCATTATTCGGAAACTCTGGGCCGATGAGCCGGTGGACACTGCAACCCAGGAAATGCAGGACCTGATTGACCAGAACAATATTGCCGGGGAAGTTTTCATTCTTCCGGCAGACGATAAACCCTTTGTGGAGAATTTGCAGGAACATAGCCGGGATGCTTCGTTGATACTCATGGGTATGCCGGGAAATCAATCGGGCGGATGGGCAAAAATGTTCCACCTCGACAAAATGTTCTTTGAACGGGAACTGAAGAAATACCAAAATCTTCCACCCATTCTCTTTGTTAAGGCTGCAGGTATTGTTCGGCTCATGGAGGATTAGACTTGAGTACACATCAAAAATCCCAGGACCTGACCCCGATCGAAATAAAACTGGCCTATATGGAACAGTCCCTGGAAGATATGTCGGGAGTCGTCTACCAGCAGCAACAGGAAATTGACCTGCTGAAAAAGCAGGTCTCGGTTTTAGGGAAGAAGCTCAAACAGGCCAAGGATCTCATACCCGAATTGGGCGACCTTTTGGAAAACCAAAAGCCGCCCCATTACTGAGGGGCTTTCACCGGATTATCCCTTACTCTGGCCATTGCTGACCCAATTAGGAAACATCCTTTCTCCCCCGGTATATTCTGGCCAACAAGAGTTCCTGGAGGGCAAAGAGCCCCAGGGGGATGATGAGGAACACAAGGGTCAGGCTGGATCCAATAACCCGATCGCCCGAACGGATAAAGGGAACCAGATACCCGGGGAATCCCGGTACAATACCCCCTCCAATGAGGAACACCAGAAAATACTCGGAAAAGGCAATGAGAAAGACCAGCCCCCCGCCGGAAACCAGGTAGGGCAGCATGGCCGGGAGGGCCAGGGATGTGAATATCTGGAATGGGCCTGCTCCCAGGTTTCGGCCTGCCTGAACATAGCGTGGATCAAACCGGAGAAAACCGAGCTTTAATGCCCGAAGCATGTAAGGAAAGCTTACTAAGGCCAATACCAGGGAAACTCCCAAGGGGGTGTCTACTATTCCCAGAAAAATGAACCGTTGCTGAATACCCGGGGCAAAGGTTATAGCCGGTACCAGGGCGGGAGCAAGAAGCAGGCCCTCGAAAAAAAGTTTTCCCCGGAAAGAGTGGTTCGCTAGAAACCAGGCGGGATGCCAGGAAAAAATCAATGCCAGCAGTACAGCCCCCAGTGAGTACAGGAAAGACGAT
>SKVS01000281.1 GCA_007129335.1 Spirochaetaceae bacterium | reverse complement strand
CACACGCGCTGGCATTGATTACCGCGGTTGGTCCGCCACTCTGGGCGATTATGCAGTTTCGTTTCATATCGTTTTTCATAATATTTCGTAACCTTCTGACTGTCAAGTTGACCTTGTTCTTTTCTGAGATTATCCCCTCTTATAACCAAGAATCCCGGGAATATTTTGTCTTTTTCCCGATAAAACGAACTTTATTTCAGGATATTCCCCAGAACAATACTGGACAACCCCATGAGACAAGGGTATAACTTACTTACGTTTTAATAATTTTTTCGTCACCAAACGAAAGTACAAAGAATATGAGAGCAAGAAAGGAACAGGAATGAAAGCAGAAACATATCAGCAACAGTTAACCCAGCTAACTCCAACCAAGGACTACTTTGTAGGAATTGATTCCGACGGATGTGTATTCGACTCCATGGATATTAAACACAAGGAATGCTTTACCCCCGCCTTCATTCAGCATATGGAACTCCAACGGGTAAGCACCCTGGCCAGAGAGACCTGGGATTTTGTAAACCTGTACAGTAAATCCCGGGGAGTTAACCGGTTCAAAGCGCTTGTTCTGGCCCTAGATTTTCTCGCCAGCCGGCCTGAAGTTTCCGAAAGGAATTGTACTATTCCCCCAATGAACGGCCTTCGATCCTGGATGGAAAGGGAAACAAAACTGGGTAATCTGGCCCTGCGGGAAGAAATTCAACGTCAACCCGATCCCGACCTGGAACGAGCCTATGCCTGGAGTCTTTCAGTAAACGAAGCAGTTGAAAAAATCGTGTGGGGACTGGGACCTTTCCCCCAGGCTGTTCGAGCCATTGAAAGCCTGCAGAATAGGGCAGATGCTTTGGTGGTAAGCCAGACACCCCTGGAAGCCCTGGCCCGAGAATGGGAAGAGAATTCCCTGGACCACCTCATTCGCCTCATAGCCGGACAGGAAATGGGAACAAAAACCGAACACATTAAACTGGCAGCAGCCGGGAAGTACGATCCGGACAAAATCCTCATGATAGGCGACGCCCCAGGAGATCTGGAAGCAGCGAAGAAAAACAATGCCCTGTTTTTCCCTATTATTCCCGGAATGGAAAACCAGTCCTGGGAAGAGTTGAACAAGAATGGTTTGGACAAATTCTTCCAAGGAAGCTACGCAGGAGAGTATGAACAGGAACTGATCCAGAAATTCTCCGCCTCGCTCCCGGAAAAACCCTCATGGAGAAGCCTATGAAACACACCAACCTGACCTATATTGCCCAGGGCAGCCTTACTACAAGCCTTAGTCCTGAAGATACCAAGAATCTTTTGGCCCAGGGATTTGCTGCCTGGGCAAAACACCATGATCAGGAACCCAAAAAGGTTCTGGCCATTCCTCCGGATATTACCCGGTTCCACAGTCAGGCAGGAATGCTCACCGGCCAGTGCCATGACTACTTTGGAGCCAGTCTGACCGACATTATGCCGGCCCTGGGTACCCATGCCCCCATGAGGGCTGATGAACTGGATGAAATGTTCCCTGGTGTACCCCATGATCTGTTCAGAGAACATAAATGGAGGGATGATCTGGTTACTCTGGGCCAGGTACCACAAGAGTTCGTAGAAAAAGTTTCCCTGGGAAGGGTTCATTACAGCTGGCCCGCCCAGGTCAACAAACTTCTGGTCCAGGGAAACTTTGACCTCATTCTCTCCATTGGGCAGGTAGTTCCCCACGAAGTTATTGGTATGGCTAATCATAATAAAAACATTTTTGTTGGAGTCGGAGGCAGCGGAGGCATACACAAAAGCCATTTCCTTGGCGCCGCCTACGGAATGGAACAGATCATGGGCAAGGCAGACACACCGGTTCGCCAGGTTCTGAACTATGCAGAACAGGAATTTGGACAGGACCTTCCTATACTGTACATTCTTACGGTCATTGGTTCCGATGAAAAAGGTCACTTGCACCTGCGGGGTTTGTTCATGGGAGAGGGGCAGGATTGTTTTCTTCAAGCTGCGGAATTGAGCAGACAGGTAAACATTACCTTCCTGCCCAAACCTTTGAAGAGGGCGGTTGTTTACCTGGATCCCAAAGAATTTCGAAGTACCTGGCTGGGGAACAAGGCGGTATACCGAACCCGCATGGCCATGGCAGATGGTGGACAGCTTTTGATCCTTGCCCCGGGTTTAAAGGAGTTTGGAGAAGATAAGGAAATAGACCGGCTCATTCGGAAATACGGCTACCGGGGAACCCCTGCTACCCTGAAAGCTGTGGATGAAAACCCTGAACTGGCAGAAAACCTGAGCGCCGCAGCCCATCTTATTCATGGTTCTTCCGAGGGCCGGTTCACCATAACCTACGCACCGGGACATTTGACTGAGTCCGAAATAACGGGTGCAGGTTTCGCTTATGCTCCTTTGGCAGAATTACTTACACGCTATACACCCGAAACAAGGCTGACTGGCTTTTATGAAGACGAGGAAGGGGAATACTTTTTCGTATCCAACCCCGCACTAGGACTGTGGGGAGTAGAATAGATCCATAATTCCGGGATTCCGGAAAATTACCCAATTTATAAGAAAGGATGGAACAAATGACAGAAAACAAGGCAGACATTGGACTTATTGGCTTGGCCGTAATGGGGCAGAACCTGGTTCTTAACATGGCAGACCACGGGTTTACTGTAGCGGTATTTAACCGCACCGTAAGCAAGGTCGACGAGTTTTTACAAGACGGGGCAAAGGGTTTTGACAGGGTATTGGGAACCCACAGCCTTGAAGAATTTGTAGCCAGCCTGAAAAGGCCGCGAAAAATCATGCTCATGGTAAAGGCGGGTAAGGTAGTAGATGATTTTATTACTACCCTCCTGCCCTATTTGGAAAAGGGAGACATAATCATTGACGGAGGGAATTCCCACTTTCCCGACTCGAACCGCAGAACCAAAGAGCTGGAAGAACTGGGTATTTTGTTCATTGGAACCGGAGTCTCCGGCGGAGAAGAAGGTGCTAGACGAGGGCCTTCCATTATGCCCGGAGGAAACAAGGCAGCCTGGGCCCATGTACAACCAATTTTCCAGGGTATAGCTGCTAAAACCGATACGGGAGAAGCCTGCTGCGACTGGGTAGGAAACGACGGGGCTGGTCATTATGTGAAAATGGTTCATAACGGTATTGAATATGGGGATATGCAGCTCATAACCGAGGCGTACTCAATCCTGAAAAACGGCCTGGGAATCGATCATGAGGGCATGCATTCCATTTTTGACACCTGGAACAAAGGTCCTCTGGACTCGTACCTTATAGAAATAACCCGGGACATTATGGGGGTAAAAGATAAAGACGGAGCCCCCCTGGTAGAAAAAATTCTGGATACCGCTGGTCAAAAAGGAACCGGCAAGTGGACCGGCATTAGTGCAATGGAGTTGGGCATGCCAGTTACCCTTATTGGAGAAGCAGTATTCAGCCGCTGTCTTTCTGCCTTGAAAGATGAACGGGTAAGGGCTTCCAAAATTCTTACCTCCCAATCCCTCGGCCTGAACGATAAGCCGGAAATTACTTCGGATTCCAGCAAAGCCCCCTCGGAGCACCCTCTCATTGGAGATTTAGAGCAGGCGCTTTTAGCCTCCAAAATTATTTCCTACGCCCAGGGATTCATGCTCATGAGCGAAGCAGCAAAGGAATACCGATGGGACCTTAACTATGGGGGAATAGCCCTCATGTGGCGGGGAGGCTGTATTATCCGGAGCGTTTTCCTGGAGAAAATAAAAGACGCTTACGAGAACAATCCGGGTCTGGAAAATTTAATGCTCGATCCCTACTTCGCAGGAATTCTGCAAAAAGCTTCTGCCGCCTGGAGAAGAGTTGCGGTGTTCGCCATTAATAAGGGTATTCCCGTACCTGCTATATCCGCTGCTCTTGGGTTTTTCGATGGATACCGAAGCGAACAGCTCCCGGCAAATCTCCTGCAGGCTCAACGGGACTATTTTGGGGCCCATACCTACGAGCGGGTAGACAAGCCCCGTGGTCAGTTTTTCCACACAAACTGGACAGGAACCGGCGGAAATGTCAGTTCCAGCACCTATACGGTTTAACAAAGGGGAACAACCATGACCAGTAACCCAAGGCACGACCAGATTCTGACACTCTTGCAAAAACTTCGTCAAATATCCGTTCAGGATCTAACCGATCGCCTTGGGGTGTCCCCAGTAACTATTCGAAAAGACCTTACCATTCTGGAAGACCAGGGGTTACTCATTCGGAACCACGGCTGGGCAAAACTTGCCCAGGACAATGCCTCGGTAACAAACCTGGTTAAGCGAAACCGGGAAAATCCTGAAGCAAAAATGTTACTTGCCAAAAAGGCACT
>SKVS01000282.1 GCA_007129335.1 Spirochaetaceae bacterium | reverse complement strand
ATTGATGATGTAGGAGCTCTAGCAAGCTTTCTGGTAAGCGACGCTTCCCGGGCATTAAGCGGAGGAACCTTCTACGTAGACGGCGGTTTAAACGCCGTAGGTGCCTAGTATGGCGGATTTCCATAGTTGTGAAGACTGTATTGGACTGACTATTGACCAAATCGCTATTGGCGACTCCGCTTCGTTTTCCAAAACCTTAACTGAAGCGGATGTCTACCAATTCACCGGTATCATTGGCAATTTCAACCCAACCCATGTCAACAGGGAATTTGCCGCAAAAACACCCCATAAGCAAAGAACCGTACCCCAAATGCTCGTAGCCGGATTAGTCTCAAAGGTACTCGGTACCCAGTATCCCGGGAACGGCACCGTCCACACCGCCCAGGATCTGGTTTTTCACCAGCCAGTATTTATAAATGACACAATCCGGGCGAGTTTGAAGGTTACGAAAATAGACGGCAAGAAGAACCGGGTCTGGCTCGATGTCCAATGCAAGAATCAACACGGCCAGTTGGTAGTAAGCGGCGAAAGCGAAATCATTCCACCCGAACCCTTGACAGCAACCCGGGAGAGGCACCTTACGAACCATCCCCAAGGAGAGACCTGATGGTAGCACGAATAGGAAAAACCATTGACCAGTTAAAAACCGGAGAACAGGCATACTTTGCCAAAACTCTTTCAGAAGCTGATATGCTGCTTTTCAGCGGGGTAACCGGGGATGTGAATCAATTGCCCGTAAATGAAGAATTTGCCAAAAAAACCCGATACGGCCGGAGAATTGCCCACGGTATGCTGACTGCAAGTTTCATTACCAACATTGTGGGTATGCACCTGCCTGGTTACGGTTCAACCATGGCATCCCAGAGTGTCAGATTTGTACACCCGGTATATGTAGGCGATACCATAGAAGTAGGTCTTACCCTTACAGAAATTTTCCCGAATGAAAATCAGGTGCATTTCCAGGCCCTGGGTAAAAATCAGGATGGAGTCCAGGTCATGGTTGCTTCAGGGGTCATTATTCCCCCCAGACCGCTGAATTAATGGGGAAGATCCCCACTCAGCAACCCAAACAAAACAGGAGAATTCCATGGTATTTCAGGAAATAATTGGCAAAACCATAGAAGAATTACAGGTCGGAGACAAGGCCTATTTTAGCAAGACCCTGAGCGAAACCGATATTTACCAGTTCGCAGCAGTAACCGGGGATTTTAACCCAGCCCACGTGAACGAGGTATATTCCCAAAACACCTTTTTCAAAAAACGGATCGCCCACGGGATGCTGACCTTGAGTCTGGTATCGAACATACTCGGTACCCAGATGCCCGGTCCGGGCACCATTTTTGTATCCGAGGCGGTGCAGTTCAAAGCGCCGGTGTATATAAATGATACCATCGAAGCAGTAGTGGAAATACGGGACATTAACCGGGAAAAAAATCGGGTAACCTTCGAGGCGTATTGCATGAATCAACATGAAACGGTAGTACTGCGTGCCCAGGGAGAAGTCATGCCTCCAAAGAAAAAACCTTGACCTGAGCCCCGGGCTAACCGATTATTTACAATGTGGAAACAAAAAATAACCAAACCCTGGCCCTGGGACACTATTTGGTGGACCTTCTCCAAAGCGACAGAATAGTTCCCCGAAATACCATAGAGGAGTTCGTCCGCCTTGCCCTGCCGGCAGGTACCGGAACCGACACTCACCGCACCTCCCTCCTGGAAGAGATGCTCCAGTACTGGAATGGTCAGAACGCCCAACGGAAAAAAGAGGGAAGGACCCTGCTTCAGGACTCCACACCCTTGCTTATCAGCAGGGGCTACGACGCAGTCATGCCCGAGGATCAGTTGGCCCACTACCTGCCCGAGGAGAAAATCCTCATAAACAAAGAGGTTTTTCGTACCAAATTACATGGGGTGGACTGGTCCCAACTGGATCCCCAAAAAGAACGTACCCTGGTTGAAGACCTGAAATCAGATTCCATCGGTCTCAGTCAGGAAGATGTCATTCTGTATTACAACCTCATTAAGGTGAATATGCTGGCCAAACTCAGCCAGACCAGAACAGGACAGGATGGTACCGCCCCCCTGTCCTACCAGTCCAAACAGAAACAACAAGCCCCTAGCATTACCGGAGAAACCCTGTACAGACTGGGGGAAAAAGCCCTGGGAGTTCAGCCGGATCAAATTGTAAAGATCAACGGTGGAAAATCAATTGACCAGGGAGTTCTCTTTTCCGTACTCTCCGAATCCCTGAAACGCAGACGGGTAAACCTCCCGGTGTACGCCCACTACCTGGGAATGTATACCGATAAGTATATTCGAACCGTCATTGACTTTGTGAACATGGCAATTCAGGCCCGGGGCGAGGATCCTAAGGATTATCAGGCTTACCACCTGCTCTATTTGGTTCTAGGCGGCACAGATCCTAAATTATTGGAAAGCCTGGAATTGGCAACACCATTAACCGCATATTTGACCGATAAAATCGGGAGGGTCCGGAGCTTTTACTACGTGGCTTTCATGTTCATCCATACCTTTGTATACGTGCTTTGTGCTCAGGTAACAGAAATTGCTTTGAAATATCAGAATTCCTCCCCGGATCAACAGGCAAAACTGAAAAAGCTCTATGCTTCTCCCGAACGGTACGGAATGCTGTTGACTAACACAACGAATGTTGCAAACCGCCGGGTTGAGGGCCACAAGGTGGAAAGCCGGGAAGTTCAAAACCTGTTCCGCCGTTTCATAGCCAGCCGCAAAGACCTGCTGAGCCCAAACGATTTGTTCGAAACCCCGGTAATTTTTTAGGGAGAACCCAATGACCATCCAACCAAACCCCCGATTTGAAAAACTGGTAAAAATCCTCGATGCCCTGAACCCCCTGCTGGTTCTCCTGGCGGTTGTAGGCATTTTTTTTGACTATAGCCCCCTGAAAGGCTATTCAGAATTGCCAAACAATATTGTAGCTGTATTGTTTGCTGTGGATTTCCTCCTGAGACTCCTTGCTTTTCCTCCATGGTTGTATTTTTCCCGGGGATGGGGATGGATTGATTTTCTGGCAAGCCTTCCGGGATTTCTCGTTCTGGTTCAAAGAACTCCCCTTATAGCCCTGTTAAGAATTGTCCGAATCGGCCGATTCTTTCGAATCATTCGGATTCTCCGATTCCTGCGGGCATTCAGTTTTTTGAAAACCATGAAAGAAGATTCAACCTGGATTCAGGAACGGATCATGAAAATTGGTGTTTCGGTAGTTCTGGTTTCTATGATCGGCATAGTAGTTCTGGACCTCGGTGCCCGCCAGGGGCTGGAACAGTTAGCGGCAAAACCTTATCTGGATCAGTATACCCAAGGTTTAGGGGTTTCGAGCTTCGCAAACCTTCCCACTGTCTGGTTTGTATCCCAAGGCGGTGAGGTTACTCCGGGTACCCTCTACTCCAACACCTATGACTATCAAAACCTATCTGATTCCCTGCCCCTTGCCAACCAATGGATTAATCATCGGGAAAGAGGTATGAAATATGTTATCGAAGTAAGCTTTTCCGAGCCAAGGTTCTCTCCCGATGGGCTGAGCACCATTCCTGCAGAGGGAATTCTCATCGATGGACGCTGGGCAATCCGAACCCACGAGATCATCATGTCCATTGCAATTGCTACACTCCTGGCCACCCTGCTGGTAATAATGTTCTATATGGGAGCGGTATTTGCCCGGGACGTAAAAACCCTCCAACTGGTGGTGGACTCCTTCGATGCAGAAGATTATTTCCTTTTGAACGAAGAGGCACAAAAACGGGGATACGTGGATGAAGGAGAGCTGGTTCAACCGGAGGATGATGAAATGGAAAATCTTCTCAAGGTTGCGGTGAAAGCTGCCCGGAAAATGGAGGCCGGCGATGGGGGAAACGCCTTTGGACTCGACCTGGGCTTTGCCCCCCTGGGAACTGGAGATCATGATCCTTCGGTGAATGAACACACCCAGGAGCTGGAATACCGAATTGAGGCATTACTGAAACAGCGGGATGATGAGACTATCCGCTCCACGGTACAGATGCTCACTCCCGCCCTTGTACAGTACATCAAAAAGAAGTTGACCTAGGAGATTCTGGAAAAATATTCTAGGCCTGCTTTTTCCTCTTTTCTTTAAACATCAACAACCTTACTCCGTTCAGGGATACCAAAACGGTTCCACCCTCGTGGCCCACTACTGCCAGAGGCAGGGGAAGGTCAATGGTATAAATCCCAATAACCATCAGCACAATCAACCCCAGGGCAACTGCAATGTTTGTGACCAGAGTCTTCCGGGTACTGCGGCTCAGGGAAATAAGATAGGGAATTTTTCCCAAATCGT
>SKVS01000147.1 GCA_007129335.1 Spirochaetaceae bacterium | reverse complement strand
TTGCTGCCGCTTCGGTGGGAAGCCTTTTAGAAGCCAGGGGTCTTACTATCCGAATGGTGAAAATTGACCCCTATATCAATGTGGATGCGGGAACCATGAGTCCCTATCAGCACGGTGAGGTATTTGTTACCGATGATGGAGCAGAGACCGACCTGGACCTGGGTAATTACTCCCGGTTTACGAACTCTGTGCTCAATCGTATGCATTCCATCACCACCGGACAGGTATATCAGGAAGTTATTCAAAGAGAACGGGAAGGCCGGTATCTTGGAAGAACCGTACAGGTTATTCCCCATATAACAGACCGAATAAAGCAGCGTATTTTGGCAATTGGAGAAGAGGACGATGTAGATGTTACCCTAGTGGAAGTTGGGGGAACAGTTGGAGATATTGAAAGCATTCCTTTCCTTGAGTCAGCCAGACAGTTAATTCATGAAATTGGCCACGAGCATGTAGTGTCCATACACCTGACCCTTATTCCTGAAGTTGCAGGTGACGAACTGAAAACAAAACCTACCCAGCACTCGGTGAATAAAATGAGGGAAATAGGAATTCAGCCCGATATCCTCCTCTGCCGTGCGCCCAGAGAAATTGATCAGGATATGCGGCGGAAAATTGCTCTTTTTACCAATGTTCATTTGGATGCAGTCATATCTGCTCACGATGTGAAACATACTATTTATGAAATTCCCGTCAATTACTGCAAGCAGGGGATCGATGAAATTGTACTCAAACGACTCGGTCTCCAGGCTCCACCTGCGAAAATGGATGCCTGGGAACGGTATGTACAAACCTTTATCACCACGAACAAGGTTGTAAAAATTGGCATGATCGGAAAATACATCGAACTTGCTGACAGCTACAAATCGGTGGATGAAGCTCTCCTCCATGCAGGCATTGCTAACAATTCCCGCACCGAAATTGTGAAAATCGATTCTGAACAAATCGAACAACTGGCCGCTCTGGATGCGATCCTGGGCGAGCTGGATGGAATCATTGTTCCCGGAGGATTTGGATCCCGGGGAATTGTAGGTATGGTCCGAGTCGCCCAGTATGCAAGAAATAAGGGCTTGCCCTATTTCGGAATTTGCCTGGGAATGCAGATCATGGTTATTGAGTGGGCCCGCAACCAAATGGAATGGGTTGATGCTAACTCGAGTGAGTTTGCCCCAGAGTGTAAATTCCCGGTGGTCAGTCTCCTGGAGGAGCAAATTGACATAAAGAACTACGGGGGAACAATGAGGCTGGGAAAAAGCGAGTCTTTTCTTCATGAAGGAACCCTCATTCGGAGCATCTATGGTACCCAGACCGTTACCGAAAGACATCGCCATCGTTACGAGGTTTCCAACAAGTATCGCAACGAACTTGAATCATCTGGGCTCCTCATTACCGCAACTACCAAGGATGGAGCCCTTGTTGAATCTGTTCAGTGGCCAGACCATCCCTGGGGTTTAGGGGTTCAGTACCACCCGGAGTTCTTGTCAAAGCCTTTGAAGGCCCATCCTCTTTTCTCATCCTTCATTGGTGCCAGTCTTGACCATAGGAAAGGATCTGCAAAGAGGTCAAAAGGTCTGTCCCGGGAAACCACATGATTCTGAGATTCTCCTGTATCCTGCTGGTGGGTTTGGTTTTTCTGGGCTGCAGGCTCCAGTACGGTACGGATGTAGAAGCCGAGAGTCTGGATTCCATGGTACCCAATGTTGAAATGTTCTTCTTTTCCCAGCAGGTTTACCAGGATGGAAATTTATTACTCGAACTCCAGGCTGTTACAAGCCGGGCATATCAATCTCGTAACCTCAGGGAACTGGAAGGGGTTGTTTTTCTAGAGTATACAGCCGATGGTCAGGTGGCTGCAGAGGGAAGGGCTGACCGGGCGGTCTTTTTTACCGATACGGAAAATGTGGAGCTGACGGGTTCCATTACCGTTTATACCCGCAGGGACGGTGCAACAGTAATTGGGGATTATTTTTACTGGGACAGTGAGGCCCGGACAATATCCAGCTTACTGGATAATCTCGTTTCTGTTACCACCGATGATGGTGAGGAAATAGCGGGGAGAGGTTTTCAAGCCGATACGGCTCGCAGGAGAATTGAGTTTACCCGGGGTGTCGAGGGAATGATTCAGGATGAATAAAAAGCAAGGTTTCGGTATTATCCTGGTTCTCCTGTTTCTTTTGGGAACAGTAATCCAGGCCGGAGCAGAAACTATTCGGTTCTCCGCAGATTCAGTTGAATCGGTGTTGGCTACGGGTAAGGAATCCGTACGTCTCAGGGGCAGTGCCCGGGTTCAAACTAATAGGGTGGAAGTCACTGCCGATGAAATTGTAATTTCCGGGGATAACAACCGGTACATCGATGCGAGGGGATCGGTATTTGTCTACGAAAAAGAAAAGGATATTCGTTTGGTTGGCGATAGACTTTTTTACGACAGAACCCTGGATATTCTGAGAATTACGGGAAATGCCATGCTTGATGACAAGAGAAACGATATTGTTGCTAGAGCAGGTGTTATAGAAAGTCGGGGGCAGGAGAACCTGTCCCTTATTCAAATTGGTGTACGGATTCTTCGGACCGACATGGCGGCCCGGGCTGAAATTGTTCGGTATGACCGGAACAGGGATATTCTTGAACTCACTGGTCAACCGGTAGTTTTTTTTGAGGGAGATGAATACCGGGCAGGAAGAATACAGGTCGATTTGAAAACCGATGATATTCTCCTTGAGGGAAGGGTACAGGGAACCATTGTTGAACGATCAAATGAATAGTAACACCAGGAATGAACAAACTGTTCCTGAAAAAGATCATCCTCGAAAGACACCTGAGTCTCTGGAAATACATGGGTTAGAAAAAAAATACGGCCGGAAAACAGCGGTTGCGGGAGTTGATTTTGCCATGGAATCCGGGGAAATAGTTGGTTTTCTCGGGCCCAATGGTGCGGGCAAAACCACCACATTCTACAGTGTTGTGGGGTTTATTCGACCTAGTCGGGGCAAAATCACCTTGAATGGAAAGGAAATTACCCACCTTCCCATGTATAAAAGAGCACAGGCGGGAATAGCCTACCTCCCCCAGGAGCCATCGGTGTTTCGTAAATTGACCGTTGAGAAGAACATTATGGCAATTCTGGAAACCCGTAGGGAATTATCTAAGGCTCAGCGTCGGGAGAAACTGGATTTTCTCCTTGAAGAGTTAGGGATAACGAAATTACGAAGCCAGCCGGCTTATACTCTTTCAGGCGGAGAGCGACGTAGAACAGAAATTGCCCGTGCCCTGGCAATTGAACCAAAGTTCTTATTGCTCGATGAACCCTTTGCAGGAATAGATCCTATTGCGGTTTATGAAATCAAGACCATTATTTTCGATTTGAGTCAAAAAAATATCGGGGTTCTCATAACCGATCATAATGTTCGGGATACTCTGGAAATCACCCAGCGATCGTACATTATCAGCCAGGGGAAAATTGTAGTCAGCGGCAATCCCCAACAGATCATGGAGAATGAATTGGCCAGGCAGGTGTATTTGGGAGCATCGTTCCGGATGTGAATTCCTGTAAATAGAAATACCGGCCTTCGTTGACAAAGCCCTAGCCATCTAAGACAATGAAAGTATAGGGAGTTTTGAGTGCACATGCAGCGCCCTGCCCTGGTGCAGGAACAACGGTTAAAACTAAGTCCTCAAATGTTGCAGGGAATACAAATTCTGGCTATGCCCCTCCAGGATCTGCGGCTTCGTATAGAGGAAGAAATAGAACTCAACCCTGCCCTCGAAGTTATTGAAGAAAAACAACCCCTGAGTCTCGAAGAAATAACTCCGGTCAGCAAGGATTATGAGGACGAGGCTTTCGACAATTCCAGCGACCCGGGATTCAGGACCAAGGAATATGGGGTCTATGGCGATGAGGCCAGCGATGCAAAGAGGCAGTTTATCGAAGGAGCCCTCTCTCATCCTGAGAGCCTGCAGGATCATCTCCTGTGGCAGCTCCGTCTTCAGCCCTTGCCCGAACAACTGTTTCAGCTCGGCGAGTTGCTTATCCGGAACCTGGATTCCAATGGTTTTCATAGGGAGGATCCCCTTACCCTGGTTCCCGAAGACCTTCATTCCATCCTGGATCAGCTCATGGCTACAATCCAGGGTTTTGATCCCCAGGGAACCTGCGTAAAAGATTATCGGGAAAGCCTCATTGTCCAGGCAAAAATGAAGGAAGGCCCCGTACCCCCGGAAGTTTTTTCGGTTCTCGAACATCACCTTCCTCTTTTGGAAAAGGGCAAGACCAAAGAAATTTCCCGATTGCTGAAAATACCCGAGGCCAAGGTACAGGAAGCGTTGGTATTTATTCAGAC
>SKVS01000133.1 GCA_007129335.1 Spirochaetaceae bacterium | reverse complement strand
TAAATAACCTGGGGTTCGCCGGTAATGTAAAGCCGGGAAGTAAAGGAAATTCCGAACACCACAATATACAATACCTGCATAATAAGAATTGCAGGGACCTTTAAACGTCTATCCAACGGCTCATTGCTGTAGAGTTCCTTGATTCTTTGATACATTCTTCCTCCTTATGGTCCCTGGGAAAGCTTGGGCGGGATCATGTGTACATCCATTTGGGGATAAGGAATGGTTACTCCGTGAGTCCGGAATGCCTGCCATATTTCCTGGTGTACATAGGTGCGGCAGGCAAATTTCTCGCTCGCCCGATCCAGGGTAATAAGCAACCTGAGGGTAATTCCTGAATTATCGAAACTGAAAATCTGGGTTCGGGGCTCCTCCCCCTTCCTTAAATAAGGACAGGCTCTGCCAATGTCCATGAGGATTTCTTGAACCCGGTTTAAATCCTCCTCATAGGAGACCTGAATTGGTATTGGGTAAATGACCGAAGGATCGTCATAACTATAATTATGAACCGAATTATCTACAATGGACGAGTTTGGGATAATGATTGTCTCATTCAAGGAAGTATTCATGACGGTGTAAATCAGTTTGATTTCCGAAACGATTCCCTCATATGTCCCATCGGCAGTAGTAGCCTTAATAAAATCACCCTGTTTTATCGGTCGGGTCACAACAATAATGAGCCCCGAGAAAAAGTTAGCCACGGTGGTTTGAAGACCAAATCCTATACCTACACCGAAAATTGCGAACAAAGCAGTTAAACTGGAAAAACTAATCCCAATGGCAGAAAGGCCAAACAAAAGAAACAAGGCCATGACACCATAACGGATAAGATTACCCACAGAAAATCGTTGACGAGAGTCGATACCTATGACATCGAAAACCTTTACGTCGAGCATTTTCTGTGTCCATCCCCCTATCCAGTTTGCCAGATACAATAGAGGAACTATTGCTAACAACGTTATTACGGAAATCCGAATATCTCCTGCAGCAATGAAAGGAGTATTCAGAATTACCACCATTCCATGGATCATGGTGGGTACCGATAATCCCAAGAAACGGAGAATAAGAGTCAGGAAAAGGATGTATTGAACTATCTTTAGAATTCGGCGAACAATGGTTTGGGCTTTCTCTTTTGCAGGTTCTTTAATGGTTGATTTACGTATGAAGGAGTGACTAATGCGCCTTCCAAGAAATCCCAGAATGCTCAGAAGCAGCAGAGGTAAGAGAAGCTCTAACATCAATGCCATAGGGGTAAAGGGCAGAAAAAGTGAGCCAACTTGTATTTGGGTAGTAAACAGCTTCTCTAGGTCCAACGAGGTTCCTTTACTTCAATGCGTAGGCTTCCATGGTTTGACGTTCCTGGGAAGTAAGCACGCCCTGCTGTTCCAAAAGGGGGAAAAACTCTGACACATGGGCAAATGCCTGTAGATTTACTCCCGCAGCATCCATGTCCCTGCGGCCCTGAGCTCCCCGTTCCAACAAGACGACCAGATGCTCCACAACCAGTCCCCCGGATCGGAGTATTTCCAGCGCTTCAATTTTTGAGGTCCCGGTGGTAATCAGATCATCCAAAAGTAAAACCCGTTCACCCTCGTTATACTCTCCTTCAATAAGACGCTTTGTTCCATGCTCTTTTGCATTCGTTCGGGGAAAAATCATAGGTATACCTGTTTCAAGGGACACCGCAGCAGCCAAGGGCAAACCTGCTGCAGGAATACCCGCAATTCTGTGGAATTCATGACCCGCCAGTTCCGGAAGCTTCAGAATAGAAGCGTAGGCCCGGGCAGCCTGCTTTAGCAGTTCTGGATGGGACATGATAAGCCGCAGGTCAATATAGAAGGGGCTTTTCTCCCCGCTTTTCAGGGTAAATTCACCGGTTCGGAAACACTGGGCTTTCACCAAACCAGTGAGCACCTGTTCTTTCAGGCTGGCACCTTTGGAAGGGGCAGATTGCTGTCCCTTGGGTTTGCTCATTGATTCCAGGGCTTGTTCTCTGGCCCTGTTGATTGCATCCCGGTATTCCCGAGCTTTCTGTCCAGGATCCTCTGCCTGACAAATACCCCGGGCTACCACGGGGATAATCCCGGTTCCCTGAGCATTTATTCCTGATGCTACTGCTGCATCGAGTTCTCCTCCCTGGGCCCCTATACCCGGAGCGAGAAACCAGACATCCGGATGCCGTTGGCGTACCAATCCCATGGCATCCACATCGGTTGCTCCTACTACCAAGCCAATGCGCTGGGAGTCCCACGCAACCGCCTTGTCAGCAACCCTAATATACAGAGGAAGGCCATCGGGACCTGGAATTTCTTGAAAATCCTTGTTTCCCGGATTGGAGGTATGGCAGAGAACAAAAAATCCTTTGTCCTGATACTGGAGAAAGGGTTCAATAGAATCTCTACCCATGTATGGGCTCAAGGTAATGGCATCTACCCCAAGGGCTTCAAATGCCCCCTTGGCGTAAGCCTCACCCGTGGGGCCAATGTCTCCCCGCTTTGCATCCAGAATAATGGGAACTTCGCTCGGAATAAGACCAAGGGTAATTTCCAGGGCTTCCAGGCCCTGAACTCCGTAGGCTTCGTAAAAGGCAATATTTGGTTTATAACAAAGGGTGAGTTCAGCAGTAGTGTCAATGACCCGCTTGTTCAGTTCTACAATGCTCTGTACCACATCGCTCATTTCTGAATCAGGAGGCAGCTTTAATCGGGGATCCAGACCGACGCAGAGCAAGGACTGAATTTCCTGGGCTCTTTGGGTAATGCGGGAGAAAAAAAGCTGATTCATACTAACTCCTTGGGGGTGGCACCTGATTTATGCGGTCTCTCTATAATCTTAGCATACACAATTTCGACAACAATCGCTATACTTTTTCCATGTACAAATAGGAGATACCAATGCCCAGGGAAGAGACCTTACATACTGCCGCTAAATGGATTCGAACCAGTAGGAACCTTATAGCATTCACCGGTGCAGGAATTTCGGTTGAGTCGGGGATTCCGAGCTTTCGGGGAAGCAGTGGTATATGGAGCAAATACGACCCAACGGTCCTGGAATTGTCATTCTTTCACAATAATCCCACCGAATCATGGATCGCTATTCGGGAAATATTTTACTCATTCATGGCAGAGGCCCAGCCCAATGAAGCACATTTTTTTCTCAGTGACTTAGAACGGGCAGGAAAATTGAAATTCCTCATAACCCAGAATATTGATGACCTGCACTACAGGGCTGGAAGCCGCAACCTGGCTGAATTTCATGGAAACTCCCGCTATCTGGTCTGTCAAAAGACCCGTAAAAAAGTTCTGGCAGAAACGGTGGACATGACAGACCTCCCTCCCCTGAGTCCTGATGGGGGTCTGTATAAGCCGGACTTTGTATTCTTCGGAGAAGCAATACCAATGGAAGCTGCCTTGAAGAGCCAAAAAGCCTGTGAACAGGCTGACACCATGCTTATCATAGGCTCTACAGGCGAGGTGTACCCCGCAGCAGCCCTTCCTAGCCTTGCCAAGCAAAGTGGTGCCCGGATCATCGAAATAAACCCCGAAGAATCAGCGTTCAGCGCTCATATTACGGATTTGCATGTGCAACTTACGGCTGTACAGGCGTGTATGGAACTTCGGCACATACTCCAATTACCCCGAACGATCCCCGGTTACGACCCGGCAGAATTATAGTATGCCCTCCAGCTTTATTGTGAAACAATTCATAGTGTAGCAAAGCTTGTGGTAAACCTTGTTCCTACACCACATGTAGCCATTCTCAAGACAGAGTACCCCTATACCTGGGAGTTACCACAAGCTTTATTGCACAGGGAAATTCTCAAAAACACTGTTGTGTTCATTTTATGCGAAATAGCCTTTAAAAAAGACACATGAGTAAATTTCTCATGTTTATTGTGAAACAATTCATATTAATCAGCTCGCCATAACTAATAAATCAAAATCAATTGCGTTTTAATCTTGCATTAAGTGCATGTGCGTTATATAGTGGAGGCTGCTACGATCTCGTACCAGGAAAGCAAAAACCACAAAATAAAGAGGATCGCTATGTCAGAAAAAAAAATGGTTATAGTCGATGGTAACGCAGCAGTGGCCCACGTGGCCCATGCAACCAACGAAGTAATTGCTATTTATCCAATTACCCCGTCATCACCCATGGGAGAACTCTCCGATGAGTTCAGTGCCAAAGGACGGAAAAATATTTGGGGAACAGTTCCCCACGTTATCGAAATGCAGTCCGAAGCAGGGGCCGCCGGCGCAGTTCACGGTGCATTGTCTACCGGAGCATTGACAACCACCTTTACTGCAAGCCAGGGGTTGTTGCTCATGATTCCCAACATGTTCAAAATTGCCGGTGAGCTTACT